>JADFMW010000065.1 GCA_022563655.1 Pseudomonadota bacterium | reverse complement strand
GGCCAAGTTCGACCGCACCGAGCCCGAGGTCGTCGCGGCCATCGACAAGGTCGTGGACGCGGCGGCGCGCCACGGCGTCGTCGCCGGCATTCACAACGCCACCGCCGCCTACGCGCGGCGCATGATCGACCAGGGGTTTCGGTTCGTCACGGTGCTGTCGGACGTCCGCATCCTGGCCGCGGCGGCGCGCGACATCGTCGATTCCTTGCGCGGCGATCCGGCGTGAGGCCGGGGTGAAGATGGCATGAAGCCGGCATGAAAAAAGTCCTCGTCGTCCAGCCCATCCACGACGATGGGCTCGATCTGCTGCGCGCCCGGGACGACGTGGCGGTCCACGAGATGACCCAGGCCACCGACCAGGCCCTGCGCCTGCATATCGTCGAGGCCAGCGCCATCATCGTCCGCAACCGCCGCCTCGACGCCGACACGCTGACCTTGGCGCGCCAGCTCGAGGTGGTGTCGCGCCACGGTGTCGGGTTCGAAAACGTCGACGTCGACGCGCTCACCCAACGCGGCATCCCGCTCGCCGTGGTCGGCGACGTCAACGCCGTGGCGGTGGCCGAGCATACGCTCTATCTGATGCTCGCGGTGTCGCGGAAGGGCTTTGCGCTCGACCGCGCGGTGCGCCGCGGGCGGTTCGCCGAGCGCGACGAGATCGCCGCCACCGAGCTGTGGCGCAAGACCGTGCTCGTCGTCGGCTTCGGCCGCATCGGCCGCCGCGTCGCCGCCCTCTGCCGCGCCTTCGCGATGACGGTCCTGGTTTACGATCCGCTCGTCGCCGCGGCCGACATCGACGCCGCCGGATGCCGCGCGGTCGCCGAGTTCCGCGACGCCCTGGGCGAGGCCGACTTCGTCAGCCTGCACCTGCCGCTCACCGACGCCACCCGGAACCTCATCGGCGCCGCCGAGCTCGCGGCGATGAAGCCGACGGCGATCCTGATCAACGCCGCGCGCGGCGGCCTGGTCGACGACGGCGCGCTCGGGCGCGCGCTCATCAACGGCGCCATCGCCGGCGCCGGTCTCGACACCTTCGCCCAAGAGCCGCCGAGCCCCGACAACCCGCTTCTCGCGCTCGCCAACGTCGTCCTCAGCCCGCACAGCGCGGCGCTGACCGAGGAGTGCCGCCGGCGCATGGCCATTGCCTGCGCCCAGCACGTCCTCGACGCCTTCGACGGCACCCTCGACCCCGCCGTCGTCGTCAACCCCGAGACGCTGTAAGTGCGGAGCTTCGCTTGCCGAGCGGGGGGCGCGGCCTTAATGTAAACTCGATTCGACCCTTCCAATTACGACGACCCCAGGAGGCTGGCGATGTCTGCTGCTGCTGCGCTTTCCCTCGACGACTGGAAATCACGTGCCGCCGGCCTGTCGCACCGCGGCCAGGCGTTCATCGACGGCGACTACGTCGATGCGCAATCGGGCGAAACCTTCGACTGCGTCAATCCGGCCAATGGCCAGGTGCTCACGGCGATCGCCGCGTGCGAGGCCGCCGACGTCGACCGCGCCGTCGCCGCCGCGCGCCGGGCCTTCGATGACGGCCGCTGGTCGGACCTGCCGCCCGTCGTGCGCAAGAAGAAGCTGTTGCGCTTCGCCGAGCTGATTCTTCAGCACAAGGAGGAGCTCGCGCTGCTCGAGACGCTGGACATGGGCAAGCCGATCAGCGACAGCCTGGCCATCGACATCCCCGCCGCCGCCAAGTGCATCGCCTGGTACGCCGAGACGGCGGACAAGACTTACGACGAGATCGCCCCGACCGGCCCCTCGGTGCTGGGGCTGATCACCCGCGAGCCGCTCGGCGTCGTCGCCGCCGTGGTGCCGTGGAACTTCCCGCTCTTGATGGCGGCGTGGAAGATCGGCCCGGCGCTCGCCACCGGCAACACGATGATCGTCAAGCCGGCCGAGCAGTCGCCGCTGACGGCGCTCCGCATCGCCGAGCTCGCCACCGAGGCCGGCATCCCCGACGGCGTGTTCAACGTCGTGCCCGGCTTCGGCGAGACCGCCGGACGGGCGCTGGGGCTGCACATGGACGTCGACTGCGTCACCTTCACCGGCTCGATCGAGGTCGCCAAGATGTTCCTCAAGTACGCCGGCGAATCGAACATGAAGCGGGTGAGCTGCGAGTGCGGCGGCAAGACCCCGAACATCATCATGTCCGACTGCCCCGACCTCGACGCCGCCGCCAAGGCGGCCGCGTTCGGCATCTTCTTCAACCAGGGCGAGGTGTGCAACGCCGGCTCGCGGCTCTTGGTCGAGGCCGACATCAAGGATCGGGTGCTCGAGAAGATCGAGCAGGTCGCACAGAAGATGCAGCCGGGCGAGCCGCTCGATCCGCGTACCAAGATGGGCGCGATCGTCGACCAGACCCAGCTCGACAGGGTGCTCGGCTACATCGAGGCCGGCAAGGAGGGCGGCGCCGAGCTCAAGTTCGGCGGCCGGCGCGCGCGCGCCGACAGCGGCGGCTACTACGTCGAGCCGACGGTGTTCGACAATGTCGATAGCCGCATGAAGATCGCCCAGGAGGAGATCTTCGGCCCGGTGCTCTCGACCATCACCTTCAAGGACGCCGACGACGCGGTTCGCATCGGCAACGAAACCATCTACGGCCTCGCCGCCGCGGTGTGGACCCGCGACCTCGGCAAGGCCCACAAGACTGCGCGGCGCCTGCGCGCCGGCACGGTGTGGATCAACTGCTTCGACAACGACGACATCACCGTGCCGTTCGGCGGCTTCAAGGAATCCGGGTTCGGCCGCGACAAGTCGTTGCACGCGCTCGAGAAGTACGTCCAGCTCAAGACCACCTGGATCAACCTCGACGCCTGATCAAAGGGGCCGTAAAAGGGGGCTGGTAAAAGGGGACTGTCCCCTTTTATCTACCCGGCCGCGGCGATGACCCGGTTCCGGCCGCCGCGCTTGGCTTCGTAGAGCGCGTCGTCGGCGCGCCTGAGCAGACGTTCCGGCGTGTCGTTCGGCCCTTGCAGCTCGGCAACGCCGATGCTCACGGTAATCGGCGCCTTGACCCCGGTTGAGTCGGCGACCGCGCGGCGCAGCCGGCTGGTGATCGCTTCGGCGCCGCCGACGCCGGTGTCGGGCATGACGACGACGAACTCCTCGCCGCCCAGCCGGGCGGCCAGGTCGCTCGAGCGGATGAAGCGCTTGAGCAGCCGCGCCAACTCGCGCAGAACGTCGTCGCCGGCGGCGTGGCCATGGGTGTCGTTGACCGCCTTGAAGTGGTCGATGTCGACCATGGCCAGGGCGAGCGGCTTGCCCTCCGCCGCCAGGCGGCCGACCAGCGAGGCGAGGTGGGAGGTGAGGTAGCGCCGGTTGTAGAGGCCGGTCAGGCTGTCGGTGAGCGCCAGCGAGACCGAGCGCCGGTAGGCGTTCCGCAGGCGGTCCTGATAGCGCTTGTGACGGATCTGGCTGCGCGCGCGGGCGATCAGCTCGTTGCGCTCGATCGGCTTGTAAAGATAGTCGTTGATGCCCAGGTCGAGGCCCTTGACCATGCGCTGCGTGTGGTCCTGGTCGACCAGCATCAAAAGGGGCACGTGGCGGGTGGCGTCGTGGCTTCGCAGTTGCGAGCACAGGCGCAGCCCGTCGTATCCGTCGAGCTCCAGGCTCACGATGATCAGGTCCAAGGGCTCGTCGCCGGGCGCGTTCAACGCCGCCTCGGCGGTATTCACGCACCTCACCGCGTTCTCCCGGGACAGAACGCTCTCGATCAGGGCGGCGTCGTCGGCGTCGTCCTCGACGACGAGGATGTGCGCATCGGCGCCGCTGTCGGCGGTGAACGCGCCGTCGTCAATGGCCCCCAACTGCAGGTTCGTGTAGTCGCGCAGGTGCAACTCGTCGAGCACCATCTTCATGCGCAAGAGCGAGCGCACGCGCGCCAGCAGCGCGATGTCGTCGATCGGCTTGGTGAGGAAGTCGTCGGCGCCCGCCTCTAGCCCGCGCACCCGGCTTGCGGGATCGCGGAGCGCCGTGACCATGATGACCGGGATGTGCTCGAGCGCGGGGTCGGCCTTCATATGCCGGCACACCTCGAAGCCGTCCATGCCCGGCATCATGATGTCGAGGAGCACGATGTCGGGCCGCCTCTCGCGGACCATCTCCAGCGCGATGAAGCCGTCGGCGGCGGTGATGACGTCGTAATACTCGCTTGAAAGCCTGGCCTCGAGAAGCTTGACGTTCAGCTGATGGTCATCGACCACGAGAACGCGGGCCGGCATGTTCCACCTAACCGGCGAACCGCTTCACGGTCTCGACGAACCCGGTGACCGCACTGGGCTTGGCGATGTAGGCCTCGCAGCCTCCAGCGCGGAACTTCTCCTCGTCGCCCTTCATCGCGAAGGCGGTGACGGCGACGACCGGGATGGTCTTGATCTCGTTGTCTTCGACGATGAGTATGGTGCGCGTCATGCCCTGACCTCGGATCGCCGCTCGGCGCGAACGACTTCTGGCGCGCGAGCAACCTCAACGCTGGCCGGCGGAGTGCTCTATCGTACTCGGCTAACGGTTACTTTATTGTTATCAAATCGAGCAAGATTCCCGTTCGGCACTTGCCCGTTGGGGCGCTTCCGGCGGCCCCCCATGGCCTCGAGATCGGCGGCGATCGTGCGGCTTTAGGCCGTCGGCGCTACCCCGCGAGCCGGCATCCACGAGCCAGCATCCCGAGCCAGCATCCACGAGCTAGGCGCGTGCAACGCCGGTTCGTACGGCCCGGCGGTGCTCCAGATCTGCCGCCGGTCCCCATCCGACGACCTTCACCTCCTTGAAAAGGAGTGGATTTCTCCGTGCGGTATATAAACTAGTCTCAGGATATCTTTGCCTTTATTCATATCATAACAAAAAAGTAACTATTAGCCATATTTTATCAGCATTAACTTAATTTTAAGATCATCCGTAGATTTTCGTAGACTTAGAAATGGCGCAGAGCATAGCGGCCTCGCCTGACGTCGGTCGTGGCGGCGGCTGATTTCGGCGACCCGCCGGTTAACCATCGGGGCGATGGAAGATGAGGCAGAAACGGCTCTATTTGCCGATATTCCTGTTGACCGCCGCGCTTTATCTGTCGGGCGGGCTGGAGCCGATCGAAGGCGAGCTGATGGACGCCCGGTTCCGCTTGGTGCAGCGGCCCGCCAACGACGATCTCGTGCTCGTCGCCATCGACGCCAAAAGCCTGCGGGAGCTCGGCGTCCGGCCGTGGCCGCGCGACTATCATGCGGCGGTGCTGGAGAGGCTCGATTCGGCGGGCGCCCGCGTGATCGCCTTCGACGTCGCCTTCGACTCCAGCTCCGACCCGGAGGCCGACGAACGGCTGGAGCAGGCCCTGGCCGCCACCGAAAAGCACGTCATCCTGCCTGTTTACGAGCACTGGCGCCGGGCGGATGGCAAAGCCCCGAGGCTGGTGCGCACGGAGCCCCTGCCCAGGTTCCGCCAGCACGCAACCCTCGCCACGGTCAACGTCCGCCCCGAGGCGGACGGGCTGGTGCGGCGAATGCCCATGCGTCGTGCATGGAAGGATACGGCGGTTCCGGGTTTGGCGGCCGAGCTCGCCGACCAACAGTACCCGCTTCGTAATGCCTACTACGTCGATTACGGCATCGACGTCGCGTCGGTTGCGCGGCTCTCGTTCGTGGATGTGCTGGCCGGAAACTTCGACCCCGGGATGCTCGCCGGCAAGGCGGTGATGGTGGGAGCGATCGGGCTCGGCGACCGGGTGCCGGTGCCGCTATACGAGACCTTGCCGGGGACGCTGTTGCGGGCGCTCGCCTACCAGTCGCTGGTTCAAGGCCGGGCCCTGTACCGCGTCGGCGCCATTCCGATCCTCGTCGGCGTACTGGTTCTCGCCTGGTTTCTTGGCCCGCGTTTTCGCGACTGGTCGTGGCGCCGGGGGCTCGGCGCCATGGCCCTGTGTATCGCCGGTCTCGCGCTGCTCGCGCTCGCCGCCCACGCCCTTGCGCCCGTCATTCTCGATACGTCCCCCTGGGCTTTGACGCTGCTGCTGTCGTACGGCGCCTGCCTCGTCTCGCGCATCGATCGGCAGGCCGTGCACCTGTTCGTGCGGCGGGCGGGCTTCAGGCGAAGGCATGCAGTGTTGCGCGCGGTCGTTGAACAACCTCGATGGAATCCTGGGCATCGATGACCAAGGGATCGTCCGGACGTGCAACGCCGCGGCGCCGGCGGCCACACGGACCCTGGTAAAAAACGGCCTGAAATGGTTCTGACGGAGCGGGTGCGAGGCCGCCCGCGGGCGGCCGTTCAGCGCTAGGCGACGAACCGCTTCACGGTATCGACGAACTGGGCCACCGAAATGGGCTTGGCGATGTAAGCCTCGCAGCCTCCAGCACGGAACTTCTCCTCGTCCCCCTTCATCGCGAAGGCGGTGACGGCGACGACCGGGATGGTCTTGATCTCGTCGTCGTTCTTGATCTGGCGTGTCACCTCGAGGCCCGACACCTCCGGCAGCTGCATGTCCATGATGATCAGGTCGGGATGGTGATCGCGGATGAGCTTGAGCGCGTCCTTGCCGTTCTTGGCCTCCAGCGTGTCGTAGCCGTGCGCCTCGAGCAGGTCGCGAAACAGCTTCATGTTGAGCTCGTTGTCTTCGACGATGAGTATGGTGCTCGTCATTCGCTCCATCCCGATCACCGGTCGGCCCCATCGGCCCCAGCGGCCCCATCGGCCGTTGGTTGGCTCCGAGCTCCGCCTTCGGCCAGTACGGCACGACACCGTATGCCAGAAAGGTTACCGGATCGTTATCAAATTGTAACCATATCGGCCCGCGACGACCAAGCCGCGAGGACCAAGCCCACGCCGACCGGGCCGCGACGGCCAAGCCACGACGGCCAGGCCACGACGGCCAGGCCACGACGGCCGGTCCAGCGGCCATCCTGCCGTGGCGCCGGAGCGCAGACGAGCGGCGCGCGCCCCGCTAACAGTCCATCGGCGGCAGCGACTCGAAGCTGGCGAGCTCGCCGTGGATCGTGAAACCCTGGTAGTCGAGGTCGACCTCGCGCGCGACGCCGTCGGCCTGCAGCATCAGGCCGATCTCGATGTCGGGCTCGGGCGTCTGCTGCTTCAGACCGAAGAACGCGACCCGAACCGGCCACGCGGTCTGCTCGCCGTCGCCCTCGCCGAGCCCCTTGAGGGTCGTCGGAGCGCCGATGAACGCGCTCACCTGGTTGGGGTTTTCCAGCGTCGAGCCGTCGAAGACGACGCTGAGGAAGTGACTCTCTCCGGCTTGAGCGCGGGCGATCAGCTCCACCGTGTGCCGCGAAGGGAACAGGGTGCCGCGCGGCAGCGGGATCTCGACCTTCTCGGGCTTGGTGAGATAGGCGATGCCGCCCTTGGCGGGCTCCAATACCGCCTGACCGCTGATCTCCTCGATGGTCTTGCCGTCGAGCAGGGTCTGTTGCTCGAAGCGGAAGCGGGTGCCGTCCTTCGCTTCCCAACTGATGAAGCTGGTGTAGGTGCGCGCCTCCCTGCCGTCGGGATTGACCATCAGCAAGGCGATGCGCTGCTCGACCGTCCAGCCATCGCAGACGTCGACGAACTCGAGCGCCATCTTGCCGCTGAGATCGGTTATTTCGCTCGCGGACCGCGTCGACGCGAGCGTCATTGCGTAGACGGCGCGGTACGACGCGAGTTCGGCCCACGCCGCGCCGTCCACCACCGCCACCGCGCTCGCCGCCAGGGCGAGGTTAAGCCAGATCGTTCTGACGATCGTGCGCATGACAAAAAACTTTCCGTCCGCCCGATGGGCCGCCCGACGGGCCGCCCGATGGGATAGCGCCGCGACGCCGGGGTTTAAGGATGGGCCGTGTGGATGCCTTGCGTCAACCGATGAAATCCTTGCCTCCTCGGCCGGTCGGTCCGGGGGAGCGCTGGCAAAACCTTCCGTGCGGCAGTTCCTTCCCCTCGAACGAGCCGCCGGCGAAGGGAATTTATCACGCGGCATCAGGGAGTCGCGGCTTGGCACGAAGTTTGCTAGGGGCCGTATGCAGCCTTGCCGTACGCCCAGATATGAACGCCCAGATATGAACGCCCAGATATGAACGCCCAGATATGATCGCCCAGATATGATCGCCCAGATATGATCGCCCCGAGAAGGACCAAGCAGCAATGACGCAACACTCCGCAGCCGCGGCGCAACAGAGCGCCGAGTTGATCGAAAACGTCGGCCATATCGCCGATCGCCTGCTTGCCACATGCGCCACCGGCGGCGGGAACGGTGGCGGCGTCGCAAGGTCGTTGCTGGAAACCGCGCTGCTCGTCGCCGCCGAGGCGCAGCAGCACCTCGCCGAGCACCAGCAGCGCATCGCCACGCTCGAGGCGATGACGTTCACCGACGAGCTGACCGGGCTCGAAAATCGCCGCGGCTTCAGCCGGCAACTGTTGCGCACCCTCGCCCTCGCCGAGCGCTTCGGCGACACCGGCGTGCTCGCCTACATCGACCTCGACGACTTCAAGGCGATCAACGACGGCCTCGGCCACCAGGCGGGGGATGCCGTGTTGCGTCACGTCGCCGCCTTGCTCAGCGACAACGTGCGCGCCACCGACTTCGTCGCCCGCATCGGCGGCGACGAGTTCGCCGCGATCCTGGTGCACACCACGCCGCGCGGCGGGCGCCGCCGCGCCGCCGCGCTCGAGCGGCTGTTCAACGCGGCCGTGGTGCCGTACGGCGAGTTCGATATCCCGGTGCGCGCGAGCATGGGCGTCAAGCCATACGGCCCCGGCGACAAGGCCGAGGCGCTGCTCGCGCGGGCCGACACCGCGATGTATCGCAACAAGCGGGCCAAGCCGCGAATCCTGCACCCCTGGGTGCGCCCGACGCACGCGTCCACGACCGCGCCGCCGCCCGGTGGCCCGGCGATGGCTGCGCGCGTTTGACAGCGGCGCAATAAGCTTCTAGACCACCGCCGCGACATTCCGCCAAGCGAAACGGAGGAGGCACCGTCCATGGCCGGCGTCATCGACCAGCGACTCGCCGAACTCGGCATCGAGCTCCCCAGGGCCGCCGCCCCGGCCGCCAACTACGTGCCCTTCGTCGTCAGCGGCAAGCACGTGTTCGTTGCCGGCCAGATACCGGTCGAGAGCGGCAATATCATGTACCGCGGCCGGCTGGGCGACGGCATGACCGTCGACGATGGGTACCAGGCCGCTCGCCTGTGCGCGCTCAATATCATCGCTCAGGTCAGGGAGGCTTGCGGCGGCAATCTCGATCGGGTCGTCCGCTGCGTCAAGCTGGGCGGCTTCGTCACCTCGACGCCCGACTTCACGGACCAGCCCAAGGTCTTGAACGGGGCCTCCGATCTCATGATCGAGGTGTTCGACGAAAAAGGACGCCACGCGCGCTTCGCGGTCGGGGCGCCGGCCCTGCCCCTTGGCGTCGCGGTCGAGGTCGACGCCGTCTTCGAGATCGCATGAGCGGGGCGGGCGGGCGATGGACGGCGGCGGCGCCCTGGTTGCCACCCTGCTCGCGCACGGCGTCGATACGGCGTTCTGCGTCCCCGGCGAGAGCTACCTTGCGGTGCTCGAGGCGCTGCGGCGCGAGCGCGCACGCCTCAGGCTGATCACCAACCGCCACGAGGCGGGCGCGGCGTTCGCCGCCGACGCCTACGGCAAGCTCACGCGGATGCCCGGGATCGTCTTCGTCACCCGCGGCCCGGGAGCGACCAACGCCGCCATCGGCGTGCACACGGCGGCGCAGGACTCGACGCCGCTGGTGCTGTTCATCGGCCAGGTGCCGACCCGCCAGAAGGGCCTCGAGTCGTTCCAGGAGATCGACTACCGGCTGATGTACGGGGCCATCGCCAAGGCCGTCATCGAGCCATCGAGCGCCGCCGAGGTCGCCCCGGCCACGGCGCGCGCGCTCGGCCTCGCCACCGCCGGGCGGCCCGGCCCGGTGGTCGTGCCGTTGCCCGAGGACGTCACCGAGGGCGACGCCGACGCGGCCGCCATCCCCGGTCCGGCGCCGCGCGCGGTCAGCGCGCCTTCGGCCGAGGCGCTCGCCGCCGCGGTCGAGCTGATCGCCGGGGCGCGCCGGCCCGTCGTCGTCGCCGGCGAGCTGATCGCCTTCGAAAGCGCCCACGATGCCCTCGCCGAGTTCGCCGCCGCCGCGGGCGCCGGGGTGGTCACCGCCTTCCGCCGCCAGGACGCCTTCGCCAACGACGACGGCGCCTACTTCGGCCACTTCGGCATCGGCCGCGCGCCGTTCCAGCGCGAGGCCTGGCGCGACTGCGACCTGGTGATCGCCGCCGGCAGCCGCCTCGACGCCGTCACCACCGAGGACCACACGCTTCTGCGCGACGATCAAAAGCTCATCCACATCCACGTCGATGCGAACGTCATCGGCCGCACGCGTATCGCGGACGTCGCCATCGCCGCCGACGTGCGCCTCACGCTTGCGGCGCTGGCCAGTGCTCTGCCGCCGCCGCCCAACGAGCGGCTGGCGTGGCGCGACGAGGTGAACCACGCCTATCGCGGGTTCTGCCGGGACGGTCCGGCGGCGCTGGGCGAGGTCGACATGGCCGCGGTCGTCAAGACGGTGGCCGCGCGCCTGGCGGGGACCGACCACGTCATCACCAACGACGCCGGCAACTTCGCGAGCTGGGTGCACCGCTACTTTCCCTTCACCCGGCCCTACAGCCAGGTCGGCGCGGCCGCGGGCGCGATGGGCCAGGCGGTGCCCGGCGCCGTGGCGGCGAAGCTGGTGCGGCCCGGGGCCACGGTCGTCGCCTTCGTCGGCGACGGCGGTTTCCTGATGACCGGCCAGGAGCTCGCCACCGCCGTCAGGGAAGGCTTGGCGATCAAGGTCATCGTCTGCGACAACGGCGCCTACGGCACCATCCTGATGCACCAGCACCGCTTCGCCGGCGCCGGCGCCTACCACGGCGTCGAGCTCACCAACCCCGATTTCGCGGCCATGGGGCGCGCCTATGGCGTGCCGGCCTGGACGGTCGAACGGACGGCCGAGTTCGGCCCTGCCTTCGAGGCGGCGCTCGAGCACGACGGCCCGGCGCTGATCCACCTCAAGACCGACATCCGCGATATCTCGGCCTACGGCCCGCTCGGGGGGTGAGCGCGCCGGCTCGGGCCATGGGCGACGG
>JADFMW010000064.1 GCA_022563655.1 Pseudomonadota bacterium | reverse complement strand
CGTACACCATCACGCTTGTAGAGAAAGTTCCGGGAGTCGGCCCGGGCGACTGGCTGTTGCGGGCCAACGGAATTGCGGCGAGTGACCCTATTCCGACGACGTCCGAATGGGGCATGATCGCCATGGCCCTGGCGCTGCTAGGGGCCGGCACGCTCCTCGTGCGGCGCCGTACGGTGATCCATGACTAGTGTATTGCCAACCTTGAAGTGGCGGGTTGCGAGCGAGCCGGCTCATGGTCAACCCGCATCGTTTAGGTTGGCGATTCACTAGCCTCGGGCTATCTGCGCGGCCCTCTGAATCGTCCCCAGGCCGCTTCAGCGGTCTTCTCGTCCGAAGGGCGATGTTAGAGGCCAGCCGTGTTACGGCTGGATCACACGCGTCTCAACTGCCCCGTCGGTCGGACCCCGTTTTCAAAACGGGGTCACGGATAAACCATAAGCTGGGAATGGATACGACCCAAGCGACCAGCCCTAGAAGGACTGGCCTGCACCGCCTGCGGCGGGAAGGCCCGTGCACGGGCCTCATTGCGCGATCCGCATGCCGCGCGACGCCGGCTTATTCGCAATCGGTACCAACGGCGCACCGCCTGTCGGTTAGCTAGCGTTCGTTACCCCGATGGGCAAGGCGGCAAACTTCGGGTGATCCATGGGTCGAAATCAGCGGCACCGTTGAGAAGATCGATCAATCTTAAAATATCGACCCCCGCCGTTATGCCACTACGATTGATGTCCGTGGCATACAGGGGCGCTTGAGACGTCGCCGAAAGGTTGATCGCGTTGATGAGCGCGGTGATGTCGCCGGTGGTAACCAGACGATTCTGATCCGCATCGCCGGGTAAAGACCCCGCACACCATCGTTGACCAGAATCGAGATGTTCAATGCACGTCCATTCGCCCGGCGCGATTGGATGGTATAGAACAACCGAAAGCCGCGCGCGCGTGTCGTCGTATACGATCGACTTAGGTTGGTTCTCGATGTTTCCACTCGTGCTCGTCACTTGAAAGTCGAGCCGACTCCATGACAAGGTCGCCGCGTTACATGCGAGTTGCATGACCATGCGGTCCCAGCCAAGCGCAAGCCCGGCATCATACAGCTCATGCGGCTGGCGAGCATCAATGCTGCAATCCAATATAGGCGGCCCCGGCGGGTCAATCTCCAATGAGTCAGCGAAAAAAATGGTCGTGACATCGCCTATTTCACACGGCTGTGGGCATTCGAAGTCCGCATCATCACAGAAGCTGCCGGTGTCCCATGTGGCGCAGACGGACGTGCAAAGATCGGCGGCAACGTCCGTTCCACACGTGCGCTCGCCGGGACAGTCCTGGTCGGTTTGACATTCAATGGGTGGTGACGAGGTATCGCAGGTCATGAGGCAATCTTCACGCACGACGTTGTCGCATGAGCCATCCGCCATACAGCATGCATGCGTTCCACAGGGTGGATCGAAAAGGTTTTCATCACATGTCGTGTTGGCGAGCCAACGGTTTCCCAGGCACGATGTGACCGGCACGTCATCGAAACAGTTCATCTCGCTTCCCGGCGTGTCGAACTGATCGGGACAACACGCTCCGCGCGACGTCTCGCCGCGACAGAAGATGGCCGCATAGAAAACCGCAGGCGTATTGTCTCCATCCGAGGCAACGACCCACTCGTCCGGGCGTGCGGGGTCCACGTCGTAAGCCAGCATTGTGGGGCCGCTGGTTCCAGCCTGGTTGATGTCGACTTCAATCGCTCCCACAGTGGCGTTGTTGGACTGCCACGTAATAAAGATCGGCTGGTCGTTGGCACTGATTGCCAAGTTCAAGTCTTCATCAATCGTGAAGTGTCCGACTACCGTATTGTCGCCCGACCACGCATAGAATTCTCTCCGCGTACCCTGCTGGATTGTCTGAACGTCGGGCCATCGAAGGTCGATGTCCATCACAAAAAACTCCGGGGGGAATGTGCCCTTGATTCCGAGCTCGTACGCGCTCAGTATGCAGTTATCGACTGTCAGGGTTATGTCGTCACCGAGTCGAGTCTCCGGGTGGGTGACCGGCGGGCGAAGCACGCCGCCGGGGCCTATCACCGGACCGAGATCGCTGGGAAGAAAAGCCGGCTTGTGGGGGTTCGCTGCTAAATAGGCCAGAAAGTGCGTTTCACAATCGGCTGGTGCGATGATTTCGGAATAAAACGACGCATGGGGAAACGCCGGCCATCCGGCGAACCAAGCCGTGCAAGGACCCTGCGGATCATCATAACCGTCGGCTGAAAACCCGCGGGTCGGCGGTGTGCCCAGCACAACCGCGGCATCATCCGTGTCGAATCGAAGTCGTAGCCACACCGCTGCGGGAATCTGCAGCGGATCCTCCACGCAAGCAATGAAAGATGAGACGCACGTCGATCCGTCCCCACAAGCCGGGCCATCCGTGTTACACGCGGACCCATCATCGCAGGTGCCGCCAGTGCAATTCTGCTGCGAGAGCAAACAGGAGGGCCCGATGCACTCAGATCTAACGCACTCAGAGCCGTCTCCGCAAGCCGGCCCATTGGAAAAGCACTCAAATCCGCCCGCACAAGCCGGCACGCACGCGGTGTTGTCCGCGCAAGTGCTATTCGTACACTGAGATCCGTCTTCGCAAGCCTGGTCGCACGCGGTTCCGTCCTTATCGTCGCAAGTTCCGAACGACTGATCGGGATCGCATGGGAAGCCGTTGGTGCAACCTCCTACCGCGCAGTCTTGTTCCATGACGTGACACAATGAACCGTCGAGGACACAAGTACCGGCATCGCTGCAAACACCGCGATCGGAATAGTCCAAGACGAGGTCGTGAAACTGCCCTAGATCATCTTCCAAGCCGGTATACTTTACCAGGGAACCGGGAATTTCCGAGCCGCCCGCCGAAGGACAGCCATCGAAAAGCGAGATGTCCGCACGAAACTCGCCGTCACCATTTGCGACTCCACCGGTAACACGAACCTCAAGCGAACAGATAGAACAGGCCCTAAAGAGTTCCGTCACCAAATCGTCGGCGACGCGTCTTCCGCGCCCCGGTGGATAGGCAAACTGTCCGCCTTTCGAGGTATAGATTTCCTTGGTTTCCACATCAAGCCCGGCACAACCTAGCGGCGCCCCGGCAAGGGCGTTGTTCATCGCATGCCCGTCGGGATACCGCTTCTTGACCTTATATGTTTCCGGCAGGCGAATGAGCTGGTCGGCCCTGATCTCACTTACGAGGATGTCGACGTTCTCGGACGAATCCGATTCGGCCTTGATCGGCGCCGAATCGGCTACTTGCGCGCCGATATTCACGGCCAGAACACAGAGCAAGAGGCCGCCGGTCCAAATCACCTCTCTACGCATCGTGTCCATCTCGTATACTCCCCAAGAGACCCACGCGAAGTTGCTCGTTCTCACGTCGCAATCCGTTCCAGTCTACGCCGAATTCGGATGGGATTCCTACTGGCGCGTGGAAACAGCAGCAGCGCCAACCGCCGACGACGCAAGGCCGCCTCGGACTCATCATACAGGAATCGTCTACAAGAATGCAACAAGGGTTTTCGCTACCGACCGCAAATCGTACTCTATCGGACGAATGTCCGAATCCGTGCGGACCTTTATCGTTAAGACACCGTCGAGCGCTTTTCGACGAAAAAGAGCGGTGAACCCGAGCAAGAACCCTGTGAGGACACAGTGTAACCAACAATCGTTCGGACTTCACGCCCTCCGGCCCGCGGCAACTAGAGCGTGGTGAGAAATGCGGGCTAGTCGGTCACACGCCACGGGTGGCCAGAAATCAACCGACTGGAAAGTCGGTCCCACAGGATTATTCCGTTTCTTGAAAAGGCCGATCGCCCACCACCCTACGAGCGTATTCGCCCGACCAGCCCGCCGGCCGAGGTGGATATGCCCTTCACCGCCGACCCCAGTCCTTCGCGGTTGGGGGCATATTCCATCGCCGTATCGTAGTGTACTTTCTCGGTCTCGATGAGTTCGCAAAGCGATTGGGTAAACGAACGCATTCCGTCGTCCTTCGCTTGCGAAATGATGGCCGGTAGGTCGTCATCTTCTTCGCGGTTGATTTTTTCCTTCACCAGTGAATTGTTGATCAAGACTTCGGTGGCCGGAAACTGCGTGCCTTCTTCAATACCGGGCAACAGCTTCTGACACATAATGGCCTTGAGGCTGTTGGCGATCGAGGAACGGATAAAGGCGTGCTGGTTGCGATCGAAGAACTCCAGAATACGAGAGAAAGTCTGCTGCACATCGGCGCAGTGCAAGGAGCCCATAACAAGATGACCGGTTTCCGCGGATTGCAGCGCCGCCAACATGGTCTCCCTGTCTCGCAACTCACCGATCATGATGCAGTCAGGATCCTGGCGAACGACATAACGTAAAGCGTCCTGGTAGTTCGGTATATCGATCCCGATTTCGCGCTGCGCGACGATCGACTTGGACTGCTTAAACTGAAACTCGATGGGATCCTCGATCGTGATGATATGCGCCGCGCGATTGAGATTGATATGGTCCACCATGGCCGCGAGCGTGCTGCTTTTTCCGCAGCCCGTGACGCCGCTGATCAGAACCAACCCCTCGAAGCTCTTCTCGATGACTTGGTGATAGATTGGCGGTAGATTCAGTTCCGAGAAAGAAGGAACGATGCTTTGTACGCGTCGAATGGCGACGTGAATCTCGGCCGTAGAACGGAATACGTTGATTCGATACCTGTCACCGGTGCCGATTCGCGCCGAAAAATCCACATCGGTGCCGGCCTGAAATTCCGCCCGGCGTTGCTCGGGAATGAGGTCGATAATCGCCTCCTCCAGGAACTTGTTATCCGGTAGCGGCGGCATATCCACCTTACGGAGTTGCTTGGCAATGCGATAATAGGGCGCGACGCCGACTTTCAAGTGCAAGTCCGACGCCCCGAGCTGCCCCATACTCAGCAACAGCTTGCGAATCGTGTCTTTGGGTGAGAGCGCTTTGTCGGTCACCTTCGATACCTCCCCGGTAAACAGCCCGGCCGTGGTTCTCGTTCATCGAGCCTATTTCAAAAGCGCAGCCAAGCTCGCCATGGAAACAACCACGGCCAAGCCAAGCGCCGAATAGGCAAAAATAGTCAGGCGTCTATTCTGGGCGCGAAGCAAATCGGTCAGCCGATCTTCCCGCGAAGCGGATTCGCTTTGAATCTCGCGGAGAACGTGGGAAGCCGCGGCGGTCGATTGGTCGAGGCCGGAAATCGCCTCTCCCAGCGAGCATACGGCCGCCACATTGTGCTCTCCCGAAGTTCGAAGCTCATCCATCTGTAGCCCGACGCCGACCATCGTTTCGCGTTGTGCGTCGGCTAGGGCCGGCAATTGCGCAAGGCTTTCCTCTAATCGTCGGGCACGCGCGGCATCGCCCTCCATCTGTTCCCGAATCTGTTCCAGCGATTCGACCTGAGCGCGCGAGTGTTCGGGCGCCATCGCCAGTTTTTCCGCTATATGGCCCAGCGACTCGACCATTTTCTCGGTTCGGTCGTCCTGGATCTTCATGTGCCCCTGGATGGACTCCACCAACTCCACGACCTTGGCGAACCCCTCTTCGGGGCGTTCTCGTCCGGAAAGTTCACGCCGCCCCACAGCCTTCCGAGAGCTCGGTACCAGAGTGTCTTCCACTTCGGGTCGCGGCGATCGCCATTCCCCCCCGGACGCCCCGTCGCCACGCCCACCCACATGAAACCAACCACCGACTCGGGTCCACAAGTTCGTCTTTTCCACGGTGGCAAGCTCCTTTTGCCGCGAACGCAAGGAGACGCATGATTCTGAAGTCCCCACGCCCGGATGCGCATGTTCGGCCAATATCAAACCGCCCGCCCTATTGTATCCGCATCTCGGACATCGTTCAACGAGGAGTCGGAACCGTGCAGGCCTTTTGCCCGTCACGAATTGGGTGTCGCAAGTGCCGGCGGCCGGCGCTGCCAAGCGGCGCCTGCCCGCGGCACGCTCGAACGCAGGCGCCGCGCGTCCTCGACGCTCACCGGCGGGGGCACGCGTTCCGGGCGCGGGCGCGGCGCCGCCTCGCCCAGGGGCGGCACGCGGACGCGCTGGCCGGGGCTGAGCCGATGCCCCGCCTTGACGCGCGCGCCGTCGAGGCGGACCTGGCCGGTGCGCAACAGCTTCTCGAGCCGGGCGTGGCCGAGCTCGGGGAAACGGCGCCTGAACCAGCGGTCGAGCCGCAGCCCGTCCTCGTCGGCAGCAACTTCGATGGTCTCCACGCCGCTCACGCTTGCATCCTAAACAGGACCGTCAGCCTGGAACTTGGCCGGGCGAAGCCGCGACCTGACGCCGGGCAGCGGCGCCTCCGGCGGGCGCCCCGCCGCCGCCCCGGTGCGCGCGTGATCGGCGTTCACCCGTCGCCCTCGCCGTCCGGCGGGCCGCCGTCCGGCGGGCGCCGGGCCTTTTCGCGCAGCCGCTGCCAGGATGCCAGGCGCTTCTTGATCTCGCGCTCGAAGCCGCGCTCGGTGGGCTGGTAGTAGGTCTCTGCCGTCATGTCCTCGGGGAAGTGGTCCTGGCCCGAGAAGGCAGCCGGCGCGTCGTGGTCGTAGATGTAGTCCTTGCCGTAGCCGAGGCGCCGCATCAGGCGCGTCGGCGCGTTGAGGATGTGCTTGGGCGGCATCAGCGAGCCGTGCTCGCGGGCGCTCTTCGTGGCCGCGCCAAACGCCCGGTAGGCGGCGTTCGACTTGGGCGCGGTGGCGAGATAGATGACGCATTGGGCGAGCGCCAGCTCGCCCTCGGGCGTGCCGAGGAAATCGTACGTCTCCTTGGCGGCGAGCGCCTGCACCAGCGCCTGCGGGTCGGCGAGGCCCACGTCCTCGGAGGCGAAGCGCACCAGCCGCCGGGCGATGTACAGCGGATCCTCGCCCGCCGCCAGCATGCGCGCGAGCCAGTACAGCGCCGCGTCGACGTCCGAGCCGCGCAGCGACTTGTGCAGCGCGCTGATCAGGTTGTAGTGCCCCTCTTGCGCCTTGTCGTAGAGCGGCACGCGCTGTTGCACCGCCTCGGCCAGCGCGGCGCGGTCGAGGCGGCGGGCGGGCGGCGCGGCGAACAGCTCCTCGGCCAGGTTGAGCACGAAGCGGCCGTCGCCGTCGGCCATGTCGCGGAGCGCCCCGCGGGCGTCGTCGTCGAGCGGCAGCGCCCGGCCCTCCTCGGCCTCGGCGCGCTTGAGCAGCGTCTCGAGCGCGGCATCGTCGAGACGCTCGAGCACCAGCACCTGGCAGCGCGACTGGAGCGCGCCGATGAGCTCGAACGACGGGTTCTCGGGGGTGGCGCCGACGAGGATGACGGTGCCGTCCTCGACGTAGGGCAACAGGCCGTCCTGCTGGGCGCGGTTGTAGCGGTGGACCTCGTCGATGAACAACAGGGTGCCCTGGCCGGCCTGGCGGCGCTCGCGCGCGCGCTCGAATACCTTGCGCAGCTCGGCGACGCCCGCGAAGACCGCCGACAGGGGCTCGAACGCCAGATCGGTATGCTCGGCGAGCAGCCGGGCGATCGTCGTTTTGCCCGAGCCCGGCGGCCCCCACAAGATGATCGAGGCGAGGCGGCGCGCGGCCAGCATGCGGCCGATCGGTCCGTCGGGCTTGAGCAGATGGTCCTGGCCGACGACCTCGGCGAGGGTCTTGGGGCGCAGCCGGTCCGCCAGCGGGCGCGGCGCCTGGCCTTCGAACAGCGTGCTCATCCGCTTGGCGCTCGCCGGGTTTCGCGACGGCGGCCGGGGCACCGAGACGTCTCGGAACCGGCCGCCCTACTCCTCGGTCTCTTCTTCTCCACCTCCGACCGGTCCGGAATCCTTGCCCTTGGCGTCGGGATCGCGGTCGACCAGCTCGATGATCGCCATGGGCGCCGCGTCGCCATAACGGAAGCCGGCGCGCACCACGCGGGTATAGCCGCCGTTGCGCTCGACATAGCGCGGAGCGAGCGTCGCAAACAGCTTCTCGGTGATGCCGCGGTCGCGCAGCACGGCAAGCGCCTGGCGGCGGGCGGGCAAGCCGCCCCGCTTGCCCAGCGTGATGAGCTTCTCGACGAAGGGGCGCAGCGCCTTCGCCTTGGGCAGGGTGGTCGTGATTTGCTCGTGCTTGAGCAGCGCGCTGGCCATGTTGGCGAGCATCGCCTTGCGATGGCTCGAGGTGCGGTTGAGCTTACGGCCGCTCATGCGGTGGCGCATGACGAGTTTCCTTCCGCCGCAGTGACGCGCCGCCCCGGATCAGTACGGCTCGTCGAGCCGGCTGGCCAGGTCGTCGACGTTTTCCGGCGGCCAGTTCAGGATTTCCATACCGAGGTACAGCCCCATCTGGGTGAGCACCTCCTTGATCTCGTTGAGCGACTTGCGGCCGAAATTGGGGGTGCGCAGCATCTCCTGCTCGGTCCTCTGGACCAGGTCGCCGATGTAGACGATGTTGTCGTTCTTCAAGCAGTTGGCCGAGCGCACCGACAGCTCGAGCTCGTCGACCTTGCGCAGCAGGTTGGGGTTCAACGCCGGCTCGGGCTGCTGCTCGTCGGCCACGGCGGAGTATGGCTCCTCGAAGTTGATGAACATCTGCAGCTGGTCCTGAAGGATGCGCGCGGCCAGCGCCACGGCGTCCTCGGGCGAGACCGCGCCATTGGTCTCGACGCGCATCGACAGCTTGTCGTAATCGGTGACCTGCCCGACGCGGGCGTTCTTGACGTTGTAAGCGACCTTGTTCACAGGGCTGTACAAGGCGTCCACCGGAATGAGTCCGATCGGCGCGTCCTCGTCACGGTTCTGCGCCGCCCGCACGTAGCCCTTGCCGATCTCGACCGTCATTTCCATGTTGATCTTGGCGCCCTTGTCGAGGGTGCAGATGTGGTGGTCCGGGTCCATGATCTCGATGTCGTGGCCCGTCTCGATCTTCGACGCGACGACCTCGCAGGGGCCGGAGGCCTTGAGCGTCATGCGCTTGGCGCCCTCGCCGTGCACGCGCAGCGCCAGCGATTTGATGTTGAGAATGATGTCGGTCACATCCTCGCGCACGCCGGGGATCGACGAGAACTCGTGCAACACGCCGTCGATCTGAACCGAGGTTATCGCCCCGCCTTGCAGCGAGGACAGCAGCACGCGGCGCAGCGCGTTGCCGAGCGTCAGCCCGAAGCCGCGCTCGAGCGGCTCGGCGACGATCGTCACCGCCCGCCCGGGCTCGTCGCCCGCCTCGATGTTGAGCTTGGAGGGTTTGATCAGGTCCTGCCAGTTTTTTTGGATCACGGAGACTACCTCATGCGATGGGGCGGAGCATCGTCCGCCAGGAGTTCGTACCGCCAGAGCAAGTCCGGCCGGCGGCCGTGCCGCAAGGCCCCGGGTCAGACCCGGCGGCGCTTGGGCGGGCGGCAGCCGTTGTGAGGAATTCGCGAGACGTCGCGGATCGCGGTGATGGTAAAGCCGACGGCCTGCAACGCGCGCAACGCCGATTCCCGGCCCGAGCCGGGCCCCTTCACCTCGACCTCGAGCGTGCGCATGCCGTGTTCCTGAGCTTTCAGTCCGGCGCTCTCGGCGGCCATCTGCGCGGCGTAGGGGGTCGACTTGCGCGAACCCTTGAAGCCCCGGCTGCCGGCCGAAGCCCAGGCGATGGTATTGCCCTGGTCGTCGGTAATGGTGATGATCGTGTTGTTGAAAGTGGCGCTCACGTGCGCCACGCCCGCCGTAATATTTTTTCTCTCGCGGCGTTTGACGCGCGCCGTCGCTGTCTTTGCCATGCTCGTTCCTTACTTCTTCTTGCCAGCGATCGGCCGAGCCCGCCCCTTGCGGGTGCGGGCGTTGGTGTGGGTTCGCTGGCCACGCACCGGCAACCCCCGGCGGTGACGCAAGCCGCGGTAACAGCCCATATCCATCAGGCGTTTGATGTTCATCGCCACCTCGCGCCTCAAGTCGCCCTCGACCATGTAGTTCTGGTCGATAACCTCGCGGATGCGGATGACGTCGGCGTCGGCCAGCTCGTTGGCGCGCCGCTCGCTCGGGATGCCCACGGCCTGGCAAATCTCGCGCGCCTTGGTGCGGCCGATGCCGTAGATATAAGTGAGCGCAATCTCGACGCGCTTGTTGGTCGGGATGTTGACGCCGGCGATGCGGGCCACGACTAACTCTCCTTGTGTGAAAGCGAAATCACCGACGCGTCCGACACGGCGGCTGGGCGCGGCGCCCGGCGAAAACGGTGCGCGATTATAAAATTCTCTCTCGACAAGTCAATTATCTCCTGACCCGTCGATGGCGGAACGGAGTTGGCGCGTCACCTCGTCGATGTCAGCCATGCCGTCGACCGAGCGCAACACGCCGCGGGCCGCGTAATAGGGGAGCAGCGGCGCGGTTTCCTCGCGGTAGGCCTTGAGCCGGGCGGCGACCGTATCGGCGTTGTCGTCCTGGCGCCGCGTGAACTCGGCGCCGCCGCAGACGTCGCACACTCCCTCGACCTGCGGCCGGTTGAACCGGTCGTGGTAGGCGGCGCCGCACCTGGTGCACGAGAAGCGCCCCGATATACGCTCGACCAGCGCCGCGACGTCGACCGCGATCTCGATGACACGGTCGATCCTGCGCTCTTTCTCGGCGAGCAACCTATCGAGCGACTCGGCCTGCGCGACGGTGCGCGGAAAGCCGTCGAGAATGAAGCCCTTGGCGCAATCGGGCAGGACGATGCGCTCGCCGATGATCGACACCACGATCTCGTCCGGCACCAAGCGGCCCGCCGCCATGACCTCCCCGGCCTGGCGGCCGACCTCGGTGCCGGCGGCGACCGCGGCGCGCAACATGTCTCCGGTCGACAGCTGGACCAGCCCGTAGTCTCTCTCGATGCGCTTGGCCTGGGTGCCCTTGCCGGCGCCGGGCGGCCCCAACAGGATGAGCTTCACCCTCGTCTCCCCCGCAGTTTGGCCTTCTTGATCAAGCCCTCGTACTGATGGGCAAGCAGATGCGAGTGGATCTGCGCCACCGTGTCCATGGTGACGGTGACGACGATCAACAGCGAGGTGCCGCCGAAGAAGAACGGCACGGCGGCGCGCGAGATCAAGAGCTCCGGCAAGAGGGCGATGGCCGCGAGATAGATCGCGCCGACCGTGGTCAGGCGCGTGAGCACGTAGTCGAGGTACTCGGCGGTGTTCTTGCCCGGCCGAATGCCGGCGATGAAGCCGCC
>JADFMW010000063.1 GCA_022563655.1 Pseudomonadota bacterium | reverse complement strand
GGTCTCCTAACAAAGAACGTGATCTGATCGCGACGTCCGGGATTACGAGAGTTCTTTCTTCACAGTCGCGGGAGTGCCGGCCGCGAGGACGCGGTCCGGGATGTCCGACAGCCGGCGCCGGGTTACGTTGTCCCCGAGTCCGACAATGTAATCTGCCCCCGCATCCCCCACGGGCTTATTTGCCGTCGATGTTCCGCTTCGTAATCCGGGCCGGAGCGCCGATCACCTGAACGCGCGCCGGCACGTCCTTGACGACCAGCGCGCCGGCGCCGACCACCGAGCGCGCGCCGATACTGATGCGGTCGACGACAATGGCGCCGATTCCCAAGTAAACCCGCTCGGAAATGCGGCCGAGGCCGCCGATGTTCACCCCCGGTCCGAGGCTGCAGAAATCCCCGATTTCCGTGTGGTGACCGACCATCGCGCCACGGTTGACGAAAACGTGGCGGCCGAGGCGGACATGGGCGGCGATCAGCGCTCCCGAGCTCACCATGCACCCTTCGCCGAGGATGGCCGTGGGCGAGACGCGGGCGGTCGGATGGATGATCGTTGCGAACGGCATGCCCACTGCGTCGGTCTGGTCGCTAAACCGGCCACGATGCGTGGTCGCGAGGCCGCATACGGCCCAGTGCGTGCGCGCCAGATCGGCGATGTCATCGACCCACAAGATCGGCAGCCCCTCGAGAGTCTCGTTGCACCGCTTGCGGTCCATGTTTTCGACGAAGCCGGCGACCCGGAAGCCCGGAACCTCCGAAGCCAGATCGGCAATCTCGACAGCTAAGACCCCGGTCCCTAGGATGAGAAGCGGTTTTGTGGATTTTCCCGTCTGCATCTCCTCTCCATCGGTATCCGGGAAACCTGGGGGGTCAAGGACGTGCCCGCCACCGAGCGACTCCAAATCATGCGGCCGCGGCTGCCGGCGGCGGCGGCTATCCTGTCCTATCTGGAAGAAATCGACCGCACCAGATGGTACACGAACTTTGGTCCCCTCGTCAGCCGATTCGAACACCGTCTGGCCGAGCATTTCGGGGTCGATCCGGCCCGCGTCGTGTGCGTGGCCAATTGCACCCTGGGCATAGCGATCGCCCTTCGCGCGCGCGACCCTGTCGCTGGCGGGCTGTGTGCCGTGCCGAGTTGGACGTTTATCGCTACGCCAGCCGCGGTTCGCCTCGCCGGACTCGTCCCTTGGTTCCTGGATGTCGATCGCGACACCTGGCGGCTCCACCCGGATACGGTTCTTAAGGCGCTGGAAGACGCCCCCGGCCAGGTCTCGGCGGTGGTCCCGGTTTCCCCGTTCGGTAACCCAGTCGATATCGATGCGTGGAACGCATTCGAGGCCGAGCGGGGTATCCCCGTCGCGATCGACGCCGCGGCGGGGTTCGACAGCGCCGTCGCCGGGAACGCACCGCTCGCCATCAGCCTGCACGCGACAAAGACTCTCGGGATTGGCGAAGGTGGGATCGTGTTGGCCCGAGACTCACGACAGGCCGAGCGCATCCGCCGCATGTCCAACTTCGGCTTGGCATCGGACCGACGCGCCATATTCGTTGGCGTCAACGCGAAACTCAGCGAATATGCCGCCGCCGTGGGCCTTGCTTCGTTGGACGCCTGGCCGGAAATCCGGGCGCTCTATCAGGGTTCGGCCGAGCGATACCGTGCGGCCCTCGCGCGGCTACCAGAGATCGCCACGGCGCCGGGCTTCGGTCGCGGAGCGGCCAACGCCACGTGCAACATCGTGCTGGGCCAGCCGCTCGCCGATCGGGTCATACAACGCTTGAACCGCGCAGAGATCGAGGCGCGACAATGGTGGGTCAAGGGCTGCCACCGTCACCCGGCCTACGTTGACTGTCCCCGGACCGCGCTCCCGGAGACCGAGTTCCTGGCCGAGCGGGTGATCGGTCTTCCCTACTTTCCGGACATCACCGATGGCGAAATCGAACGGGTCGCACAAAGCCTCGCCGCGGCACTGTCGCAAAGCGAATAGCGGGCCCTATTCGAAGCATGGAAATAGCACTCTTCGGCCTGGTAAATGAGTCGAACGAACGACTTATTTCTCTGCGCTAAGAAGACGCGGCGCAACTTGGCGGCTTGCCAAGCGTTGCCGCCGGCGGCGAGCGGCCGTCGAATGACTTCGCGTCGCGTTCCGTGCTAGCGTCGAGGTGTGCGGCCGGTCCGTGTGGGTGGTGTCGGCCACGACGCTGTCGCCCGCCGTCCCGTCAAGGCCGCGACGCCACGCATTGACCGGAGTTCGGAGCACATGACGACCTTCTTCGTCGGCGGCTGCATGCGAACAGGGACGTCGCTTCTGGCGAGCATCCTGTGCAGCGATCCGAGCACCAACCCGATGATTGCGGAGGTGCAATATCTTACCCAAATGGTCGGTTCGTACCGGTGGGGGAAGAAATTTTTTACCGAATCTCTGAGTGACACCTTCGAAACTCCAGACGATTTCAAACAGTTTAATCAGCATTGGGTGGGGGACTATTTAAAACGAACGCGAGAACGCTTCTCGCCGTGTACGCATCTTGTCCTGAAGAACCCTGAAATGACCCCGATGTTTCCAGAAGTCCACGAGCTAATCGACGATGCAAAGTTTCTGGTCATCGTTCGCGACCCGCGCGACACCATTGCCTCGATGATGGAGGTTGCAAGGAAACAGCTGGAGGCCGGTCAAAAAACAAATTTGACCAAGATGCGAAATGATATGAACCAAATGTCAACACACTACAGATCTTATTATGTACGACTTTTTAGCGACCATCTTACCGATCTAAGAAGAGAGACACTGTGCTTGAGATACGAAGATTTGGTCTTAAACGTCAGTGACACTATTGAGGAGATTGCTCGGTTTACCGGCCTTCGCTTGACCGACTTCGACCCCGACGCCGAGTGGCGACGATCGTCAATCGACTCCGAACGGCGGAAGGACAGCGCGGTCCTCTCCCCGTGGCGCACGGAGCTTCGCGGCAAGCCGATTTCCAGCCAGGCAATCGGACGTTTCCGCGAGCGGCTAACGCGCGACCAAGTGGCCATTATCGAACGCGAATGTGCGGCCTACTTTCGAGGCTTCGGCTATCAGGCGACGACCGGTCCGATCCCAGACGCGAATTAGCAGTGGTCCGCGGACGCTCTACGCACCGGCGCCTTGACCGATAATATCCAACAGGTAGCGGCCGTAATCGTTGTTGCGCAGCGGATGGGCCAGCCTTTCGATCTGCTCGGCGTCGATGAAACCTTGACGGTAGGCAATTTCCTCGATGCACGCGACCATCAGCCCCTGGCGGTGCTGGATGGTCCGAACGTACTCCGAGGCCTCGAGCAGGGCGTCGTGCGTTCCCGTGTCCAACCAAACGAATCCACGCCCGAGAAGGATTACGCGCAGTTGTCCGGCTGCCAGGTAACGTTTGTTGATGTCGGTTATTTCGAGCTCGCCGCGGGCGGAAGGCTTGATCTGGGCGGCCATGTCCCCGGCCCGGCTGTCGTAGAAATAGAGGCCGGGAACCGCATAGTTTGATCGCGGTCTGGCCGGCTTTTCCTCGAGGCTCGTGGCCCGATAATTTTCGTCCAATTCGATGACGCCATAGCGCCCGGGGTCGTGCACCCGGTGAGCGAATATCACGGCGCCTTCCTGCAACGCTGCCGCGCTCTTCAGCCGATCGATCAGGCCATGGCCGTACATGACATTATCGCCTAGGGCCAGGGCGCATCTGCCCCGGCCGATGAACTCGCGGCCGATCAGCAACGCCTGGGCGATCCCCTCGGGCCTCGGTTGCACGGCATATCCCAAATCGAGGCCCCACTGGCCGCCGTCCCCGAGCAACGTCTCGAAACGCGGCTGGTCCGCGGGGCTGGTGATAACGAGGATGTCGCGTATGCCCGCCAGCATGAGCGTCGACAAAGGATAGTAAATCATCGGCTTGTCGTAGACCGGCAGCAGTTGTTTGTTGACCGTTGTAGTCAGCGGAAAAAGGCGGGTGCCGGCGCCGCCCGCGAGTAGGATGCCTTTCATATGCCAAACCTCCCGAGCGCGTTACAAGCGCGCCTGCCGGTCCCTGGTGCGATAGAGTTGCCTCCTGGCGCGGCGGCGATCGTACCCGTCGGTATGGACTGCACGATGAGGACCGCGCCTGCAATTCCTGGTGGACCGTAACGTTCGACACGACGCCCGCCGAGGCTTGGCGCGCCGCCGCGACGCGTCGCGGCCATGGGGCGAGCCGTCGATGGGTCTCCGATTGTTCTGGCGGATCCCCGCAAGCGTGCGTTAGCCAACGTGAAGTGACCAGGTTTCGTTGTCTTGAACTCCAGGGAAGCCCAAACTTAAGGCGCCTTCACCTGGCGCGCCGCTGACGCGGGCCGCGGGCGCTCGGGTCAATCCACTGGCCGCTGTCCGGCGATTTATCCTCCAACCCCAATCTTTCCCCCCCGTAGACGCCAGCAAGGATTGGCTCCCACCACGAGCGATTATCGAGATACCACCGTACCGTCCTTCGTAGTCCGTTGGCAAAGCTTTCCCGTGGCTGCCAATCAAGCTCGCGAGCAATCTTGGACGCGTCGAGAGCATAGCGCAAGTCATGACCGGGCCGGTCCTCGACGAAGGCGACAAGCTTGGAGTGCGGCCGGTGCGGGGACTCCGGAACGAGCTCGTCCAGCAGGTCGCAGATCGCCTCGACGACATCCAGATTGGTCATCTCGCTGCCGGCGCCGATATTGTACGTTTCACCGGCCTTGGCGCCGCGCAATACGGCGAACAGCGCGCGGGCGTGATCCTCGACGTAGACCCAGTCCCGCACGTTCGCGCCCGTGCCATAGACCGGCAGGGCTTCCCCTGAGATGGCCTTGATGATCATGAGTGGGATCAGCTTGTCGGGGAACTGACAGGGCCCGTAATTGTTGCACGAGCTGCTGATCGACACGGGCAATCCATAGGTCCTGTGCCAGGCCCGGGCCAAGTGGTCGGAGCTGGCCTTGCTGGCGGAGTACGGCGAGTTGGGGCGGTATGGACTGGCTTCGGTGAAGCGGCCCGTTGGGCCCAACGAGCCGTACACCTCGTCGGTCGATACGTGGAGGAAGCGGAAGGCGCCGCGGCGCTTTTCGTCGAGCTCGCGCCAGTAGCGCAGCGCCACGTCGAGAAGAGTGTAAGTACCGACGATATTGGTCTGGATGAAGGCCGCGGGGCCGTCGATCGAGCGGTCGACATGCGCCTCAGCCGCGGCATGGACGACTGCATCCGGTTGGTAGCGGGCGAAAACCTCGGCGAGCGCGGTTTGGTCGCAAATGTCGAGCCGCTCGAAATCATAGCGCACGTCGCCGGAGACCTCGGCCAGCGAGTCGAGATTTGCGCCATAGGTAAGCTTGTCGACATTGATGACGCTCGACTCCGTCTCCCGGATCAGGAACCGGATGAACGCGGAGCCGATGAAGCCCGCCCCACCGGTCATGACAATTTTCATGGGCTTCGTGCCTCCCCCCGCGGCCCAAGGGCGGAACGCAAGGCCGGAATGAAAGGCCGGAACGCAAGGCCAGAATGCAAGGCCGGAATGCAAGGCCGGAAAGAAAGGGTAGTGGGCGGGCGATACGCGGTAAAGCACTTTCGCGCCAAGCCCGAAGAGGTGCACATGACGGCCGCCGCGGAAAGCGCCGCTGCGGGCCTCGCATTTAGTCCCGGCGCGGCGCGATCGGGTCCCAGGTGCTTGCGGGCCGGCTTGCGCATGCCCCGGTCGAGGCTCGACTCACCGAGAAGAGCAGCGGCGAGCGCCACCGCCCTTGCGGTCGAAATGGGGGATTGGCTCGTCCGCTTGCGCGGGAGCGCCGTCGTGCCGATACCCCCCCATCCTGGCCCGCTCCGGGGGATGGGTCCGCAGCGTTGCCCGGACCGCCATGTTCGGTCATAGTCGCCACGGTTCCGAGGTCTATCCGGGAAAGATCGGCGGATGCAGAGGCACGTCACGAGCGTCGATCAAAGCGACCGCAAGGTTCCGATCAACCTGCGGCAAAGCGGCCCCACGCCGGTTCAGCTGCTCATCTCGACGCGCGTTCGCAAGTCGCCCTACTGGCACCTGTCCATGGAAGCCGGGTGCTGGCGGGCGACGGTCTACAACCGTATGTATCACCCGCGGGGCTTCGTGAAGCCCGAGGACGGGGGCGCGATGGTCGAATACGACGCCCTGATCAATCACGTCACGCTGTGGAACGTCGCCGTCGAAAGGCAGATCCAGGTCGTCGGACCCGACGCCGAGGCTTTTGTCAACTACGCCATTACCCGCGATGCCACGCGCATCGAGCCGATGCACGGCAAATACGTGATCCTGTGCAACCAGAACGGCGGCGTCTTGAACGATCCCGTGCTGCTGCGCCTCTCCGAGGACGAGTTCTGGTTCAGCCTCTCCGACTCCGACCTCATGTTCTGGCTGCAGGGCATAAACGTCGGCAAGGGGTTCGACGTCGACATCAACGAGATCGATGTCGCGCCGGTTCAGGTGCAGGGCCCGAAGTCGGCGGATCTCATGGCCGACCTCGTGGGCGAGGCGGCGCGAAACCTGCCGCCCTACGGCCTGTTGCGCGCTCGGGTCGGCGGCCGGAATTGCCTCATCTCGCAGAGCGGTTTCTGCGGCGAGAAGGGCTACGAGATCTACCTCCACGATGCCACCTTGTACGCCGAGGACATGTGGTACGCGGTGCTCGAGGCCGGCGAGAAGCATGGCTTGAGGGTGATCGCCCCGGCCCATCACCGCCGCATCGCGGCCGGCATCCTCTCCTGGGGTCAGGACATGGATGCGGAGACGCTGCCTTTCCAGTGCAACCTGGGCTACCAGGTGCCGCGCACCAAACAGGCGGATTACATCGGCAAGGCGGTTCTCGAGAGAGCCCGCGATCGGATCGACGCGGGCAAGCCGCCGTTCAAGAACATCCTCGTGGGCATGACCCTGGGCGGCAAGCCGATCGACGACTACGCGCCGGACTTCTGGATGATCTCCGGCGGCGATGGCGGCGCGCCGGTCGGTTACGTGACGTCGCCGTGGCACTCCCCCGAGCTCGGGGTCAACATCGCGATGGGGTACGTGCCTTGGGCGATGCGCGAGCTCGGCACGGCGCTCAAGGTGTGGCTGCCGGACCAGTATGCCGAGACCCCCGGGAGGCCGGTGGACGCCGAGGTGGTCGAGGTCCCCTTCCGCCCTTCGGTCAACCCCAGTGCCCGCGAGATTGCCAAGGAGGCCGGCCGCGACGCCGCCTTCTAGACGCCAGTAAGGAGGCGATCATGAGAGTGATTCAGATGCGCGAACATGGCCGCCCGGACGCGGCCTGCGACTGCGTCGAGGTCGATGACGTGGGCGTTCCGGCCGACGACGAGGTGGTGGTGGACATCGAGGCTGCGGCCATCAACCCCGCCGACCTCCTCATCATCGAAGGCAGCTATCCGGGGCCGACCGAGTTGCCCGCGGCCATCGGCATCGAGGGCGCCGGCCGCATCGCCGAGGTCGGGAGCGCGGTCGGCGGCCTCGAGCCGGGAGACAAGGTCTTCAGCCTGGGGCGCAGCAACTGGGCCGAGCGCATACGCGTCAAGTCGGGCCTGGTGATCAAGGTCCCGGACGCCCTCGATATCCACCACGCCGCCATGCTCAAGGCCAACCCGCCGACGGCTTTTCTCATGCTCAGGGACTATGTGGACCTGGGGCCCGGAGACTGGGTGATTCAGAATGCCGCCAACTCGGCCGTGGGCCGGCACGTCATTCGGCTCGCCCACGCGCGCGGCGTGCGCACCGCCAACGTGGTCCGGCGCGATTCCCTGCGCGAGGAACTCGGGGGCCTCGGCGCCGACGTCGTGGTCGTCGATGGCGATGATCTCGCCGACCGGGTGCGCGCCCAGGCCGGCGCCGGCGCGCCCATCAGGCTCGCCCTCGATGCCGTCGGCGGGCCGGCCTGCCTGCGCCTCGCCGACTGCCTCTCGGACGGCGGCACCGTGGTCAATTACGGGTTCTTGAGCGGCGAGCCCTGCATGATCACGCCGCATCATGCCATCATCCACGACGTAACGCTCAAGGGATTCTGGCTCGTGCGCTTCATGCGCAGCGCACCGCGAGCCGATATCGAGGCTCTGTATACGGACATGGCCCGGCACTTCATGAGCGGCGCCTTGAACGTGCCGGTGGAAGCCACTTACGGGCTCGAGGACATCAGCCAGGCCTTGGCCCATGCCATGCGTCAGGGGCGCGGCGGCAAGGTGCTCCTTACCCCCGGCGCGGTCGCCGATCACCGATGATCATGGGATTGGCCGGAACCGGCCGATCTCTTTTGTTTAGCGGGCGCCACCGCGAAAGCGCGGCGCCGTGCAAGCGGCGCGCAGAAGATGGATGGCTCCTTCCGGGCCGGGGGAGATACAACTGTCAAGCGAGGCTCTGACAAGAAAAATATCTCATGTATGGCAATGGCTAAGGCGATCGTGTCGCTAATTGTTCAAGAAATCTTGACTATTTGCACCACTTTTCGCGTTTCTGGGCAGGCGGGGATTCTCCACTCGGCAATCACTCGGCAATCGCCCATATTAAGCAATTTAGTTGCGGATTCCCTTGGGATACGGGGGCCGAAAGGAGAAGTAAATACGGGTTGAGCAAAGCTTTTGGACGGCGGCGGACGGTTGGGAGCGCATCGGCGGTTGGGACGACTTCGGACCAGAGCGCGTCATCACCCGTTCCCAAGGAAACGTCTTGTACGAGCTGGACAGCCAGCCGGCCCTCGATCTGTACAAGAAGTATCTCGGCGACGAGGCCCAGAACCTGCCGGGCAGCGCGCTCCTCTTCCCCCTCCAGATCCGCCCCACCGAGAATGCCAGCCACGAGGTCGTGCGGACGATCGTCGGGGTCGAGGAAGAGAACCACAGCATGATCTTTGCCGGCGACGTGCCCCAGGGGTATGTCGCGCGATTGATGCGCGGCAACTTCGAAAACCTGATCGAAGGCGCGGCCCGAGCCGCCCGCATGGCGGAGACAAAGGTCAACGGCCACGACAAACTGGCCATTCTCATCAGCTGCATCGGGCGCAAGCTGTTGCTCGGCCAGCGAATCGGCGAGGAGGTGGAGGCGGTCAGCGAATCGCTGGGCGGCGCGGTGCCGCAAATCGGCTTTTACTCCTACGGCGAAATCTCGCCGCACGCGACAACGGGCAAGTGCGAGTTGCACAAACAGACCATGACCATTACCGTGTTCTCTGAAGCCTGATCTCCAGGCGAGCCGACGGCAACGGGGTCCGGAGACTTCGCCTTGCACAAACTGCTGGAACGACAGTTGAAAAGAGCCGCCCGCAAGACGCCGGACGGCTCCGTCGATAACGAGCTGCTATTGCAGATGGTCAGCGCCGCCTACCAGGAAGCTGACAAAGAGCGGCAGATGACCCAGCGCGCCCTCGCCTTGATGTCCGACGAGATGCGGGAACTCAACAGCAGCATCAAGGCGGAGGCCGAGGCCCGGCTGCAGGCGCAGGTGCAACTCATCGACGCCATCAAAAGCCTCGATGAGGGCTTCGCACTCTTCGATGCCGAGGATCGCCTGGTCGTCTGCAACACCAAGTACAAGGAGCTCTTTTTCCTGGGAGCGGAGGACAACGTCACGCCCGGCACCCGGTTCGAGGACCTGGTGCGGGTCTACGCGCGAAGCGGAAAGAGCGTGGACGCCTTGGCCGGGGGCAGCAAGTGGATATTCGACAGGATCGCGCGTCACCGCGACCCCAAGGCGCCGTTCGAACACCGGGCGAGCAACGGCCGCTGGGTCCTGACCAGCGAACATCGCACCCGGGGCGGCGGCACGGTCAGCGTCCACACCGATGTCACCGCGCGCAGGCGCGCGGAAGAACAGCTGCGCGGGCGCAACAAGGTGCTCGAACGACTGGCCGCCGGGGCCTCATTGGACGACGTACTTTCGGTCCTGGTCGCCACCATCGAGGAGGCCCGACCCGATCTGCTGTGTTCGGTGCTGCTCCTCGACGCGGGTAAAAAGCGCCTGCGGCACGGCGCCGCCCCGAGCTTGCCCGAGTTCTATGACCAAGCCATCGACGGCCTCGAAATCGGCCCCGGTGTCGGCTGCTGCGGCACCGCTGCATATTCCGGCGAGCGCGTGATCGTCGAGGACGTCATGAGCCACCCCTACTGGGTCGAGTTCCGGGAACTCGTGCAGAAGGCCGGACTGCGCGCCTGCTGGTCCGAACCGATCTTTTCCTCCGTGGACGAGATCCTCGGCACGTTCGCCATCTACTATCGCGAGCCGCGCCGGCCCGACCAGTCGGATCTGGAGTTCATCTCGTCCGCCGCGCATCTGGCCGGGATCGCGATCGAGCGCAAGGGCGCCGAAAGGGAGTTGCGCGCGGCGAAGGAGCAGGCCGAGCTCGCCAACCGTTCGAAATCCGAATTCCTGGCCAACATGAGTCACGAGCTGCGAACGCCGTTGAACGCCATCAACGGCTTTTCCGAGGCGATGAGCTTGGAGTTGTTCGGGCCCCACAGCGCCCCTCAATACAAGGAATACGCCAAGGACATTTTCGACAGCGGCACCCATCTCTTGAAGCTCATCAACGACATCCTCGATTTGTCCAAGATCGAGGCGGGCAAGTACGAGCTCCATGAGGAGGAGATCGAAGTGGGCGAAGTGGTCGACGCCTGCCTACGCGTCATCGATGAGCGCGCCGGTGCCGCCAGGCTGGAAGTCGTGGTGCGGATACCAAGCGACCTGCAGCCGTTGCGCGCCGACGAGCGGGCGCTCAAGCAAATCCTTTTGAACCTGCTCTCCAACGCGGTGAAGTTCACGCCTGAGGGGGGGCAAATTCTGGTGCAAGCCGCCCGCGACGGCGACGGGTCGCTGCTGCTGAGCGTCGCCGACACCGGCATCGGCATCGCCGAGGATGACATCCCCAAGGCGCTGGCCCAGTTTGGACAGGTGGACAGCTCGCTGAGCCGCGAATACGACGGCACGGGCCTCGGTCTGCCCCTGGTCAAGTTCCTGGCCGAGCTGCATGGTGGGGCCCTGGATGTGAAAAGCGAGATCGGCGTGGGCACGACGGTGACGGTCCGCTTTCCTGCCGAGCGGATGATCCGCGATCCTTCCGAGACCGCCTCCGCGGCCGCCAAGGTCAGCGTGGCTGGGTAATCGCCGCCCGCGGCATCGGCGCCGCCGACACCCCCGCCAACGAGGGCCGAGCCATCCCGCTGTGCTCCGGCCGCCAGATCGAGAGCATTGGCCCTCATTGGGCCTCTGCCCCGCCCGCAGGGTCGCGCCGGGCGGGCCGCCCGCGGCGTCGAGAGCCTCAACCGTAGCGGCGGCTACGCTTTTCGGCTCTCTCCTGGCGGATCGATCCCGCCCGGCGCGATGACGGCCGC
>JADFMW010000062.1 GCA_022563655.1 Pseudomonadota bacterium | reverse complement strand
GGACCAAATCAGCCGACGATATCCTCGCCACCATCCGGCGCTTCTGCCTCAGCACCCTCGATGTCGCAACGGCACAACAAATAGAACAAATTTCAGAATCAGGACACTAGATACGTTTGGATCGCGAAATCGCCAAATCGCAGGAAAAGTCAGTCAGTCCATCCAGTTTGGCCGGGATGCCGCTCTCGAACTCAAGCGCATAATCGAGGAGGAACTTCTTTAACCTCCTATTTCGACGCTCGACAGAGATTGGCAAGGGTGGCCAACCTAAATGAGATGCTCGATGAATCTCACCTGGTAGATGGCCCCGAACTGTTCGATGAGACGGGGTATATACCAGGGGCAAGGGGCGAACCGCTTACGACCCATGATGATCCTCCTGCGCTCGACTAAGATACGGAGACGTGCGCGAGGGGATGGGATTTTGCGGGCGAAAATGCCAGGAAGTCGGCGTAGGGGCAGGACGTAACGATGAACGAACGGAGCTGCGAAACTAAGTTGGATAAAAAGCGCCCCGCGGCAATAAAGCGTGTGCAGGAACTGGTGAGGAAACACGTGCCCGAGGGCGTGTCGCTCGTGGATGAGCTTATCGAGGAGCGCTGCTGGGAAGCGGCCAAGGAAGAGCAGGAATCCCAGGGCTACGGCTCAATCGAATACTGGTTAGCGATCATCAAAAAACGCAGAGGGATCAAGGGGTAAACAGAATGCCTACCACCAATGCCGACCCCATCGTCATCACGGGCGCGGCGCGAACGCCGATCGGCGGCTTCCAGGGCACGCTCGCGGACACCACCGCGCCCGAGTTGGGGGCCGTCGCGATCCGCGCCGCGCTCGCTCGCGCGGGCGTCGCATCGGACGAGGTCGACGAGGTCGTCATGGGCTGCGTGCTCGCCGCCGGCCTCGGCCAGGCGCCGGCGCGCCAAGCGAGCCTCGGCGCCGGCGTGCCCGCATCGGCGAGCTGCACCACGGTCAACAAGATGTGCGGCTCGGGCATGAAGGCGACGATGCTGGCGCACGACATCCTCGCGGCCGGCTCGGCCGACGTCGTGGTCGCCGGCGGCCTCGAGAGCATGTCGAACGCGCCGTATCTGTTGGACCGCGCGCGGGCGGGCTATCGCATGGGCCACGGGCGCCTGGTCGACCACATGTTCCTCGACGGCCTCGAGGATGCCTACGACAAGGGCCGCCTGATGGGCGTCTTCGCCGAGAACACCGCCGAGGCCTATCAGTTCACTCGCGCGGCGCAGGACGCGTTCGCCATCGAATCGCTGGCCCGCGCCAAGACCGCCATCGAGGACGGCAGCTTCGCCGGCGAGGTGGCGCCGGTCACCGTCAAGACCCGCAAGGGCGAGAGCGTGGTCGAGCGCGACGAACAGCCGCTCAAGGCGAACCCCGAGAAGATCCCCAAGCTCAAGCCGGCGTTCCGCGACGGCGGCACGGTGACGGCGGCGAATGCGAGCTCGATCTCCGACGGCGCCGCGGCGCTGGTGCTGATGCGCCGCGCCGAGGCGGAGAGGCGCGGGGTCGAGCCGTTGGCCGAGATCGTCGGCCACGCGAGCCACGCCCAGGCCCCGGCGTGGTTCACCACCGCCCCCATCGGCGCGGTCCACAAGCTGCTGGAAAAGGTTGGCTGGTCGGCCGGCGAGGTCGACCTGTTCGAGATCAACGAGGCGTTCGCCGTCGTCGCCATGGCCGCGATGCGCGACCTCGATATCGCCCACGACAAGCTCAACGTGCACGGCGGCGCCTGCGCGCTGGGCCATCCCATCGGCGCCTCGGGCGCGCGCATCATCGTCACGCTGTTGGCGGCGATGGCGAAGTACGGCGCGCGCCGCGGCGTCGCGGCGTTGTGCATCGGCGGCGGCGAGGCCACCGCGGTCGCGGTCGAGCGGGCGGCGTGAGCGGGCGTCGGCTGATCTCGACGGGCTCGAGCTTCGAGGAGCTCGCCGGCTACTCGCGCGCCGTGGTCGACGGCGAGTGGGTGTGGGTCTCGGGCTGCACCGGGTTCGACTACGCAACCGGCGCCATCGCCGACGACGTCGTCGAGCAGACGCACCAGACCTTCCGCAACGTCGAGGCGGCGCTCGCCGCGGCCGACGCCGGGCTCGGCGACGTGGTGCGCGTGCGCGTCTTCCTCGCCGCGCGCGACGACTTCGAGCTGGTGGCGCCGATCCTCGCCCACTACCTCCGCGACGTCCGCCCGGCCAACACCACCGTCATCGCCGCGCTGATCGACGAGCGCATGAAGGTCGAGATCGAGGTCACCGCGCGCAAGAGAGGGGCTTCATGACATTCACTCTTGAGCGGCGCATGGCACCCAGCACACCGTGCCCGGAACGGCCGTGAACGGCACGCGCTGGCGCCTCAACGTCGGCCTGTTGTCGGGATGCTTTGCCCTGGTCATCACGGGCAACGTCCTGTTGGTGACCGTAACGGCGCTGGTCGGCCAGCAGCTGGCCGACGACAAGTCGCTGGTAACGCTGCCGGCGGCGTTTATGTGGCTGGGCACCGCCGCAGGCACGATGCCGGCGTCGTTCCTGATGCGTCGCATCGGCCGCCGCGCCGGGTTTGTCGTCGGTGCCGTGATCGGCATGGCCGGCGCCGCGCTCGCCGCACAGGCGGTCTACGTCGAGAGCTTCGCGCTGCTGTGCTTCGGCATCGCGCTGATCGGGGTTTACAACGGGTTCAGCTATTACCTTCGCTTCGCCGCCCCCGAGGTGGTGCCCGACGCATTCCGCGGCCGGGCGATCTCGCTCGTGCTCGCGGGCGGCGTGGTGGCCGCGTTGTTGGGTCCCTGGCTTGCCGAGGCGTCCCGCGACCTGGTCGCGTCGCATACGTTCATGGGGGCCTTCCTGGCCATCGGTGGCCTCGCCGCGGCCGTTCTCGTGATGGCTGCGTTCGTCGACATTCCCAAGCCCTCCGCGCAGGCCCTGCGCGGCGGCCGCCCGCTCTCCGAAATCGCGCGCCAGCCGATGTTCGTCGTCGCCGTGCTGGGGGGCGTCGTTTCGTACGGGGTGATGATCCTGCTGATGACGGTGACGCCGCTGGCGATGGTGGAGAACGCGCATGGCTTCGGAGCCGCCGCGTTAGTGATCCAATGGCACGTGCTCGGCATGTACGCGCCGTCGTTCTTCACCGGCCACCTGATCCGCCGCTTCGGCGTGCTCATGGTAATGGCCTGGGGCGCGGTGCTCATCGTGGCCTGCCTTGGGGTCGCGCTCGCGGGCCAGGCGATGGTCCAATTCTGGCTGGCGCTGACGCTGTTGGGGGTGGGTTGGAGCTTCCTGTACATCGGCGCGACGACGCTGCTGACCGAGGTCCACACCGTCGCCGAACGGGCCAAGACCCAGGGGGTGAACGAGTTCGTGATCTTCGGCGTCGCGGGTCTGTGCTCGTACCTGTCGGGCAGCCTGCACCACTACTTCGGTTGGGACATGCTCAACCTGCTGGCGCTGCCGCCGGTGCTGATCGTGCTCGCGGCGACGTTGTGGCTCGCCCTGCGCCGGCGCGCCGCTCCCGGCGTGAGCCGCGCCGCCGACTGACCGGGAGAAGAGGATGCCAGTGCCAGAGACAGTGCCGCCGCCGATCGACTTTTACTTCGACTTCTCGAGCCCCTTCGGCTATCTCGCCGCCAAGCGCATCGACGCCCTTGCCGCCGGGCACGGGCGCGAGGTCGCGTGGCGGCCGATTCTTCTGGGCGCCGTGTTCAAGACCACCGGGTCGCGGCCGGTCGTCGAGGTGCCGCTGAAGCGGGACTATGCCCGGCGCGATATCGAACGCACGGCGCGGCGGTTCGGCGTACCGTTCGCCTGGCCGTCGCCGTTTCCGTATCCCGCCGTCGCCGCCTCGCGGGCGTTCTACTGGCTCGGCGACCGCGACGCGGCGCAGGCGACAGATCTGGCGCGCGCGGTCTACGACGCCGCCTTCGGCGCCGGTCGCGATATGAGTAGCGCCGAGGCGGTGGCAGACGTCGCCGCCGGCCTCGGGATCGATGGCGCGGAAGTGCTCGCCGCGGTGCAGGAGCAGGCGGTCAAGGACCGCTTGAGGGCGGAAGTGGACGCCGCGATGGCGGGCGGCGTCTTCGGCTCGCCCTACATCGTCGTCGACGGCGAGCCGTTCTGGGGCGTCGATCACCTCGACCAGGTCGACCGCTGGCTGGAAACAGGCGGTTGGTAGGCGCGACAACCCGAGAAATCGGCGCGCCTCGGAATACTCCGGCGAACCACGCGGTGAGCGCGGCCTCCTCGAATTCGCCAGCGGCGAGGGCCATGATCACGAGGACCGCGTCAACTTCTTTGGGCCGCAGGACATAGCCATTGAGATCGAGAAAAGCGACGGCCGAAACCGTGGGCCGTTCGCCGGAGCCAGCGGGTGCGCGGAATTCACGGTGAATTGAGACGAAGTTACGTGCTTTTTCTTGGCGCCCAGAGTAGGCTCAGGTTGCCATGGGGCGAGGAGCCAGCATAACGGTTTCAGCCAGTATGATGGATCGCGCAAGAAGCAAAATAATTACCGTCCTGATTGTCGCGGCTCCAATCCTCGGCGGCTGCGCCGGGGCGAACATGCCCGCGATCGTGACGGTTCCGCCGGGCGACGAACGCATCGTCTTCACCGCCGCCGAGTTCAAGGGCATGACGCCCCAACGCGTGAAATACACCGACCTCTGGCAAAGAGAGGAATACGCCTTGTTCAGGGCGAACGGCGCCCAGGCGGAGATCATCTACGCCAGCGCAAAAGAAGATGCCAGCACTGCCCTCGAGTACGGTTACACCGTTGAAGGCACGATCAAGACCTGGAACCTCAACAAGAAATTCGACATACAGTGGCGTAAGGTGCAAAGGATCGCGGTGCCTTTTGGGGATATTTTCTACAAGCCATACCTGCTTAAGGGCAAGAACCGGGAGTGCTTCGGATTTGCCAGGGAGTGGGATCACCTGTCCGACGATCCCGATCACCGTCCCGGCAAGGTCCTTTTCGGTTATTTCTGCGCCAAGGCGGGCGAGCACATCTCCGAGGATGGGATCGAAGAGCTTATCCAGCGGATCGGCGTCAGGGGCGTAACCGAGCGTCTCGGCAGCCGTCGCGGCTCGGGCGGCGATGTTGCCCCGGCGTCGGCCGACGCCGTCATGATCGCGCGCGGGGCTGATGCATCTTCCGAATCGGGGAACGCCAATTTCCCGTTCGGCTTCGCCAGGCACTACATAGTTGGCAACGGGGACGGCCGCTTAACGCGCTTAAAGTAGTCGGGTCCCGGGCACGGGCGAAGACCCGGACCGGCCGATGCGTGAACCCAGGCCGTTCGCGTGAACCTAGGCCGTTCGCGTGAACCTAGGCCGTTCTCGTTCATTCGCGTCGTCTGCCTCGAGGTCCATTCGTTCGGCATCCGCCGTCGGCTCGTTGCGCCGACATGGCCCGCCGCTTCACCCGCGACCGGGACGCCGCGCCCGGTTGGCCGCGCGAAAAGTAATGAGGCTCCGCGAAAACATCGACTAAGATCGACCTGACGTTTTCCGCCGGCGCACACGCCGTGAACCGCAAGCAACGCCGTCTCGCCGCCAAGAAAGCCGGCACGTCCACGGGGGCCGCGCCGGCGCCGGCCGCGGGCGAGACCTTGGATCTCGCGCTCGCCAGCCACCGCGCCGGGCGGCTCGACGAGGCCATCGCCGCCTACCGGCGTGCCGTGGTCGCCGAGCCGGGCCTGGCGGAGGCGCACGCGAACCTGGGTAACCTGCTGAAGGAGCAAGGCAAGCTCGACGAGGCCATGGCCGCCCATCGACGCGCCGTTGCGGCCAACCCACGCCTGGCCGCCGCCCATGCCAACCTGGGTGCCGTGCTCGAGGAGCGAGACAACCTGGACGAGGCCTTCGAATGCTATCGCAAGGCCCTCGCCATCGACCCGAACCGCGCCGAGTTTCACGTCTACCTCGGCGCCGATCTGTACAAGCAAGGCAAGCTCGATGAGGCCGTTGCCTCCTATCGCCGCGCGGCCGATCTCAAGCCCGATTACGTCCGGGCGAGATGGAGCGCGCTGCTGTCGCTGCCGACTATCTACGAGACGGAGGAGGAAATCGACGCCTACAGGAAGCGCTGGGAGCAGGGGCTCGACGAGCTGTCAGAGACGATCAGCTTACAGACGCCGGACGAGGTAGACGCCGCGTTCGAAGCGGTGACTTCGGTCACCAATTTTCTTCTTCATTATCAGGGAAAAAACGATCTCGAACTGCAGAAGAAATATGGCGCGCTGATACACCGGATTACCGGCGCGAAATATCCACAATATACAAATGAAAAACCCATTCGGATTAAAGCAAACGATGAAAAAATAAAAGTCGGTTTTATTTCGTCGTTCATCCATGGCCATTCCATCATCAAGACACATGGGCGCTGGATTACGGGACTGGACAAAAGGAATTTCGAGATCTCCACGTTCTACACCGGAACCGCCCCCGACCGTTCCACGGCAGAGGTAAAGCGCCAAAGCGATCATTTCTTCCACAGGCCCCATTTCGATTCGGCGCTGGTCGAGCTGATCGAGTCCCGGGGGCTGGATGCCATCATCTATCCCGACATCGGCATGGACCCGATTTCACAGGTCCTCGGGGCCATGCGCCTTGCCCCGGTGCAATGCAACGGACTGGGGCACCCGGTCACCAGCGGCCTGCCCGCCATCGATTATGCCCTCAGCGCCGAGTTGATGGAGCCGCCAGATGGCGCTAGCCATTACCTGGAGACGTTGATTCGCCTGCCCAATATTGCGAGCTGCTACGAGCTGGAAAGAATTCTTCGACACAAACCCGACGTGAAGAAAGAGCAAGACGGCAAGGTAAGATATTTGTGCTCGCAGAGCCTGTACAAGCTGCTTCCCCAAAATGACGAGGTCTACCCCAGGATCGCCCGCGAGGTGCGGAATTGCCAATTCTGGTTCATCGCCCACCGGTCGGCCCATGTGACGGACATATTTAAATCGAGGCTGTCTGGGGCGTTCGCCAAGCATGACCTCGATGGCGCCGATTTCTTCACCGTACACCCGAGGCAGAACCAACAGGGGTTCCTGGCCCTCAACCGGAAGGCCGATGTCCTGCTCGACAGCATCATGTGGTCCGGCAACAACAGCACGCTCGAGGGCATCGCCTGCGATCTTCCCGTCGTGACGCTGCCGGGCCCCATGATGAGGGGGCGGCATACCTATGCCATCCTGAAGATGATGGGGATCGAGGAGACCATCGCCGAGGACCTCGACGATTACGTTCGCATCGCCGTCAGGCTCGGCAACGAGCCGAGCTGGCGCGAGGCGGTGGTCGCGGCGTTCGCGTCGCGCCGAGCGCGCGTGTATGACGACGAGGCCCCGGTCAGGGCGCTCGAGCGGTTTCTCGAGGGCTTGTTCCGGCCGGGTTTGCCGGGGGCACGGTAACCGATCAGCCTGTCGGATGGCCGCCGAGCGCTTGCAGGTAGAGCGCGCGGTCGAGGTTGCCGCCGGAGAGCACGAGGCCGACCTTCCTGCCGCGCATCTTCTCGCGCTCGTTCAAGAGCGCCGCGAGCGGCGCCGCGCCGGCGCCCTCGGCGATGTTGTGGGTGTCGCTGAAGTAGTGGCGCATGGCCGCGAGGATGTCGTCGTCCGAGACCGTGACGATGCGCTCGACGCCCTTGAGGATGACCTCGAGCGCGCCCTCGTCGGGCACCCGGACCGCGAGGCCGTCGGCGAGGGTCTCGGACGTTTCGGTCGGGACCGGCCGCTTGGCCTCGAACGACAGCGCGTAGGTCGCGGCCTTTTCCGCCACCACGCCGACCAGCTTGGTCGCGAGGCCCAATGCCTCGCGCGCGGCGATCGCGCCGCTGATGCCCGAGCCGAGGCCGACCGGCACGTAGAGCGTGTCGAGATCGGGTACGGCGCGCAACAGCTCGAGGCTGTACGAGGCCACCCCGCGCACCAGGAGGGGATGGAACGAGCGCAGCATGCGCAGGCCGCGCTCCCCGGCCAGCTCGGCGGCGAACTCGTAGGCCGCCTGGAAGTCGTGGCCGTGCTCGACGAGTTCGGCGCCGAACGCCACCATCGCCAGGTTCTTCTCGACGCTGTTGCCGCGCGGCACCACGATCACCGCCCTTATGCCGAAGACGCGCGCGGCGAAGGCGACGCTCTGGCCGTGGTTGCCGCGGGTCGCGGTGACCACGCCGGCCAGGTCCGGCTGCGCCTGCTTGAGGTCGCTCATGTAGACCAGCCCGCCGCGCACCTTGAAGGCGCCGATCGGGGTGTGGTTCTCGTGCTTGACCCAGACCTCGCAGCCGCAGCGCTCGGACAACAGCGGCCAGCAGATCTGCGGCGTCGGCGTGATCGTGCGATGCACGAGATCGGCGGCGGCCTCGAGCTCGGCGAGGGTGGGCATGGCGGGGCTCCGCCGTAAGTGAACCGGCGCGCATCTTCGCTCAGGGCGCGCCCGAAAGGAAGGCCGAAAAAGGCGCTCGCGTGGCCGGGCGATGCGATCAAGACCAGTTTTTCCTTGCCCGATTCCCGCCGCCGGGGGCATGGATATGTCGCGTGGTGCGATCGCCGCCGCGATGGGTTAGCCTGTAGCGCGATTTGATCGGTTATCACACCGAGCGAATGGAAATACTGCGGTCCGACCTCGATCCCCAATCCGCCGGGTTCAAGGAGAACGCGGCGGCGATGAAGGCGCTTCTCGCGGATTTGCGCGAGAAGGTGGCGGCGGTCCGCCAGGGCGGCGGCGAGGCCGCGCGCGAGCGCCACCTCGGCCGCGGCAAGCTGTTGGTGCGCGACCGCATCGACGCCTTGCTCGACGAGGGCGCGCCGTTCCTCGAGCTCAGCCAGCTCGCCGCGCACGAGGTCTACGACGAGGCCGTGCCCGCGGCCGGCATCATCACCGGCATCGGCCGCGTCTCGGGGCGCGAGTGCGTCGTCGTCGCCAACGACGCCACGGTCAAGGCCGGCACCTACTACCCGATCACGGTCAAGAAGCACCTGCGAGCGCAGGAGATCGCGCGCGAGAACCGCCTGCCGTGCATCTACCTCGTTGATTCGGGGGGCGCCAACCTGCCGCGCCAGGACGACGTGTTCCCCGACCGCGACCATTTCGGCCGCATCTTCTATAACCAGGCGGTCATGTCGGCCGACGGCATCGCCCAGATCGCCGTGGTCATGGGCTCGTGCACGGCGGGCGGCGCCTACGTGCCGGCGATGGCCGACGAGGCCGTGATCGTGCGCGGCCAGGGCACCATCTTCCTCGGCGGCCCGCCGCTGGTGAAGGCGGCGACGGGCGAGGTGGTGAGCGCCGAGGAGCTGGGCGGCGCCGACGTGCACGCGCGCGCCTCGGGCGTCGTCGACCACGAGGCCCACGACGATACCCACGCGCTCGCCATCGCGCGGCGCATCGTCGCCAATCTCAACCGCGTCAAGGCGCCCGGGATCGAGCTCCGCGAGCCGGCCGAGCCGATCTTCGACCCGGCCGACATCTACGGCCTGTTGCCGAGCGAGGCGGCCAAGCCCTTCGAGGTGCGCGAGGTCATCGCCCGCATCGTCGACGCGAGCCGCTTCGACGAGTTCAAGGCGCTCTACGGCGAGACGCTGGTCACCGGCTTCGCGCACGTCTTCGGCTACCCCGTCGGCATCGTCGCCAACAACGGCATCCTGTTTTCCGAATCGGCGCTCAAGGGCACGCACTTCATCGAACTCTGCTGCAAGCGCGGCATACCGTTGATTTTCCTGCAGAACATCACCGGGTTCATGATCGGCCGCAAGTACGAGGCCGGCGGCATCGCCAAGGACGGCGCCAAGATGGTCGCCGCCGTGGCCTGCGCCCGGGTGCCCAAGATCACGGTCATCACGGGGGGCAGCTTCGGCGCCGGCAACTACGCCATGTGCGGCCGCGGCTATGGCCCGCGCTTCCTGTGGACGTGGCCCAACGCGCGCATCTCGGTGATGGGCGGCGAGCAGGCGGCGGGCGTGCTGGCCCAGATCCGGCGCGACAACATCGAGGCCCGCGGCGAGTCGTGGAGCGCGGGCGACGAGGAAGCGTTCAAGGCGCCCATCCGCGAGCAGTACGAAACCCAGGGCCACCCCTATTACGCCACCGCGCGGCTGTGGGACGACGGCATCATCGACCCGGCCGAGACGCGCAACGTGCTCGGGCTCGGGCTGTCGGCGGCGCTCAACGCGCCGATCGAGAAGACCACCTTCGGCATCTTCAGGATGTGAGGCGCAAGATGCCTAAACCAGGGGAGCGGTTTCATCGCCTAGTGGAGCATATTGAGCGCGCGATCGCAGCCAACGACCGCGTCACGATCGAGTCTCCTAAGAAACTACGGGACAAAGATACTGGCCGGTTGAGGGAACACGATATAGTGCTCACATTCCATGAAAAACATCATGTCATTACTATGTCGTTAGAATGTCGGGACAGATCAAGATTGATCGGCGTTCCGCAAATTGAGGCCTTTCAAAAAAAGTGTGAGAGAACCGGAATTCATAGAGGTGTAATGGTATCTTCTCTAGGTTTTACGAAAACAGCATTGGAAAAAGCTAGTTCATTAGAAGTTGGTTGTTTGTCTCTTGAGGAAGCTGAGGGATTTGATTGGTGCCAAGCCCGGGGTATTGAAGTGGCCACTAGACATGTACAGCATGTTTCTATCAAGGTTTCACCAAAAGATAGAGTGGTGTCAGAATTTGAACTCCATGAAAAAAATATTGGAAAAATTGGTCTTAAAGAAGTAAATAAATTGGCGGCTTATTGTATGAGAAAATTATCTCCAATAGGTAAATCTGAAGAAAAGAAGCTTATGGATTTTAATATATCGAATTTTGGGGATTATTTTATAATTGATAATGGTGGCAATCTATGCGAACTGACTGGGATGCATATATTTGTAACATATGAAACAAAAATTCAACTTATGCCTTTTTCTTTTCATAAGTATTTTGATGCAGCCAAAAAAGAGATAAAATATTCGACTGCGATAGCGGAAATGACAGTGAGTGGAGTCGAGGGGAGCATAGTGATGGTGAATAAGGATGACGAGGGAACCGTCATTTCATTTGTTCGAAAAGCGAAACCATGAATTATTACTCTTTGTTTATTTGAGATTGAAATGTTTGAGGAGAGGCGATGAACCCGGAACCGATACTGTTGCGGACCACCCCCGAGGGCGAGATCATCACCGAGGCCCGCTGGGAGCGGGAAAAGGCGGACTGGCTTCCGACCGGGGACGACGAGGCCTACGTGCAGTCGCTGATGGCGCCGGTGACCGAGCCGGGCAAGATGGCCGGCTGGATCGCCGCGCCGGCCAAGGGAATCAACGGCAAGCCGATGGACTTCGAGTACGTGCGTTTCGGCTAGGCGCCGGATCGTTCGGAAACGCCACGACCGCGACAACGGGCGCACGACCGCGACAACGGGCGGGGATGACGTATTCGACCC
>JADFMW010000061.1 GCA_022563655.1 Pseudomonadota bacterium | reverse complement strand
GTGTACGCCGAGCGGAACTACCGGGCGTACCCGTTCGTCGAGCCGAACGACCAGCACTACGCGCTCATGTGGCACTACTTCGAGAACGGTAGCGGCGCCGGGAAGTCGCCGGGCGGCGTGGATCTACCCGCCGCCTGGGAAGGTGGGCAGGGGATCAGCTCGGTCGTCGTGGGGATGGCGGACAGCGGGATGCACACGGTTCGGGAATACGTTACGATCTCGGACCTGGTCGACGCCTTGCAGCAGCTGGGCGTTCAGGTCGACAGCCTGGGGAAAGGCGGCTGTCCGCCGGTGCGGGTACGTGGCGGCAGCCTGCGCGGCGGCCGGGCCGTGATCGATGGCAGCCGCTCCAGCCAGTACGTTTCGGGCGTCCTGATGGCTGCACCCTATGCGCAGCAGGACGTGGAGCTGTCGTTCTTGAATGGCGTGCTGGTTTCGCGACCCTACGTCGAACTCACGCTCCAGATGATGCGCGCCTTTGGCGTCGAGGCCGACTGGACCTCGGAGGCTGGCCTCGGGGTGAAGGCCGGCCAGCACTACACGGGGCGTGACTACAGCATCGAGCCCGACGCCTCGGCCGCCGTCTACCCGTTCTGTGCGGCCGCCATCACCGGCGGCTTTGTACGCGTGCTGGGGCTGCCCTCGGACTCGATCCAGGCCGACCTGGCACTACTGCCGATCCTCGAGCAGATGGGCTGTGACGTCTCCCGGACGGACCAGGGAATTGGCGTGCAGGGCCCGGTCGGATCTCTGCAGGGCGTCGACGTCGACATGAACAACCTGCCGGACGCGGCGCTGGCCTTGGCGGTGGTGGCCGCCTTCGCCCGCGGCCCGACCCACATCCGCAATGTCGGAAACCTCCGGATCAAAGAAACCGACCGCCTGGCCGCCCTGGAGCATGAGCTTTGCAAACTGGGCGCGAGCGCCCGTACGACCCAGGATTCCCTGACGATCGAACCCGGCCCGCTGCGCGCCGCCGGTGACCGCCTCATCGACAACGGCGGCGCCGAGGTCGGCGCGGTGCGCCTGACGAGCACCATGATCAACACCCTCCCCGAGCGCGGCCGCGTCGGCGCCGACGTACGAGAGCGGCTGTGGCGCGAAACCGCCGCGCAACGGAACGCCGGCGCGGAAGCCCTCGCCCGCGCCGCCGAGGTCTACGGCAGATGCCGCCGGCTCGTCGATGAGGGCCGCATCTTCAGCCTCCGCCGTTGCCTCGAACGCGAGCACGACGGGATGATGCTGCGCCTCAACCTGCGCTACTGGCAGGCGATCGCCGGCAGCTGAGGGAGAGGATCGGCGGGGACGGGCGGCCATCGCCCAATGGCATTGACCGCCGCATCGTGCTAGACTTCGCGAATCGGTTGACATAGTGGCGATGCGCGCCGCGGCGCACTCGAGCTTCGGGAGCATGGGGCCGCGCGATGGCGTTCGAGGGGAATCGGAGAGAAAGAGACCAAACCGAGATGCTTGCCGTGTGATGCCCGAGCCGAACGACTCGCTGGTGAGATTCAACGAGGTTGAAAAGACCTATGACGGCGAAACCCTCGTCGTCAAAAGCCTGAACCTCGACATCGCCCGTGGCGAATTCCTAACCCTGCTTGGCCCGTCGGGATCGGGAAAGACCACCTGTCTTCTCATGCTGGCCGGCTTCGAGCCGACGACCCACGGCGAGATCATCCTGGACGGCGAGCCCATCAACAACGTCCCGCCACACAAGCGCAACATCGGGATGGTGTTCCAAAACTACGCCCTCTTTCCCCATATGACCGTCGAGGAGAACCTTGCCTTCCCGCTCGAGGTGCGCAGGCTGCCAAAGACGCAGATCGCGGAGAAGGTCCGAAGGGCGCTCGACATGGTGCGCCTTCGCGGACTGGGCTCGCGCATGCCGAGCCAACTCTCGGGCGGCCAGCAGCAGCGCGTCGCGGTGGCCCGCGCCCTCGTGTTCGAGCCCAAGCTGGTGCTCATGGACGAACCGCTCGGCGCGCTGGACAAGCAGCTTCGCGAGCAGATGCAATACGAGATCAAGCACATCCACGAAGACCTGGGCGTCACCGTGGTCTACGTGACCCACGACCAATCCGAGGCGCTCACCCTGTCGAACCGCATCGCGGTGCTGAACGATGGCGTGATCCAGCAGATCGACACACCCAATAAGCTTTACGAGAACCCCGAAAACGCGTTCGTGGCCCAATTCGTCGGCGAGAACAACAGGCTGTTGGGCAAGGTGACGAGCATCAACGGCACCGGCTGCTCGGTCGAGATCGACGGCGGCGGCAAGGTCGAGGCGCTTGCCGTCAAGATCGACGGCGTGGGCGGCCGGACCCTGTTGTCGCTGCGCCCCGAGCGGGTGCGGATCAACCCAACAGAGGGACAAGTGCCGAACGTCTTCGACGGCAGGGTCGAGGAACTGATTTATCTAGGAGACCACATCCGCGCGCGCGTGAAGGTGTGCGGACAAGACCACTTCATAGTCAAGATTCCAAATGCGTCCGGCCATTCGGAGTTGCATAAAGGCGACCAGGTGAAGGTTGGTTGGGCAGTGGAGGATTGCCGGGCTCTGGATGCTTGACGGTCAAGAAAACCGTGGTGGGTGCCGCGAAGCACAAGCCCAGTCGGATAGGGAGAAGACTTATGAAAAACACGAATGTCATCGTCGTTGGCGCGGCTGCAGTGATCATTGCCGTGGTCGGCTATTTCGCCATAGACAAGGGCCGGCAAGCTAGTGAAGCTCAAAAGGAAATCGCTCGGTTGAGCGCTGACGTCGAGCGACTGATGGGCGAAAAAGAGAAGATAGAAAAAGAGAAAGAGCTTGCCTTACGGCCGAGTTCCCTAACCGTCGTGTCGTGGGGCGGCGCCTACACCAAGAGCCAAGTCGAGGCGTACCACAAGCCGTGGGTCAAGAAGACCGGCATCAAGATCAACTCCGAGGATTACAATGGCGGTCTCGCCGAGGTAAAGGCGCAGGTCGAGTCCGGAACGGTCGTCTGGGACTTGGTCGACGTGGAGCTTTCGGACGCCGTTCGCGGCTGCGACGATGGCCTGTTCGAACCCATCGACCTTTCGATTCTGCCGCCGGGCGACGACGGCACGCCGGCAAAGGACGATTTCCTTCCCGGAACGCTTTATGAGTGCGCGGTCGCCAACATCATCTGGTCGACGATCTACGCGTACGACAAGACGAAGTTCCCCGGCGACAAGCCGAGCACGATCGCCGATTTCTTCGACAGCAAGAAATTCAAGGGCAAGCGGGGCATGAGAAAGGGCGCCAAGCCGAACCTGGAAATGGCCCTCATGGCCGACGGGGTCGCCGCCGGAGACGTGTACAAGCTTCTGTCCACCCCGGCCGGCGTGGATCAGGCCTTCAAGATGCTGGACAAGATCAAAGACGATACCGTCTGGTGGGAGGCCGGCGCCCAACCGCCGCAGATGCTGGCGGACGGCGAGGTCGTCATGAGCACCGCCTATAACGGCCGCATCTTCAATGCTCAGGTGGTCGAGAACAAGCCCTTCGTGATCGTCTGGGATGGCCAAGTGTGGGACCTTGACCTGTGGGCCATCCCGAAGGGCGCGCCCAACAAGAAGACCGCGCTGGAGTTCATTGCCTTCTCGACGGACACCACGCGCAACGCCGCTCAGGCGAGTTACATTTCGTACGGTCCAGTCCGCAAGTCGGCGGCGCCGTTGGTCTCGACCCACGCCGGGACCGGCATCGACATGAAGCCGCACATGCCGACGGCGCCTGAGAACTTCAAGAATGCACTGCAGAACGACTTCGCCTGGTGGGCGGACCATCAGGACGAGATGAACGAGCGCTTCGCGGCCTGGTTGGCCAAGTGAGCCGATGCTCGGGCGAGGGGTCGGCAATCGTCCGGCCCCTCGCCGCCTTCTTGCGGTCATGTCTTTGATTGCCTGCACCGGCACGGGGAGCGGGCCGTGACGTCCACGACCGCAAACGACGCGATCATTCGCACGGCCGAAGGCGTTCCGCTTAAGCTCAAGCTGCTCCGCACGACGCGACGCAACCGGATCGTGGCGTTCTGCCTGGTCGTGCCGCTCCTGCTTTTCATACTCGTGACCTTTCTCGTTCCCATAGCGGTCATGCTGCTGCGCAGCGTCGATAATCCGATCGTCGCCGAGACTTTGCCGCAGACGGTCGCCGCGCTCGAGCACTGGAGCGGACAAGGCGTGCCCGACGAAGCGGCATTCGCGGCCCTGGCCGAAGAGTTCACCCTGGCGCGCGAGAACAGGACCATCGGCCGGGCCGCCACCCGCCTCAATTTCGAGCTCAGCGGGATGCGCAGTCTGGTCACCTCGACCGCCCGCACGCTCAGCCGCGGCGAACAAGGGCCATACAAGGAGCTGCTCATAGAGATCGATGGGCGCTGGGGCGAGCAGAAAACCTGGGCCACGATCAAGCTCATCGGACAGCGCTACACGACGGTCCAGTACCTCGCTTCGTTCGATCTGCACTACGACGCCGCCGGCCGCATCGTCGCGCAGCCGGAGGTGCGGCAAATCTACGTCCAGATCTTCATGCGGACGCTGTGGGTCAGCCTGCTGGTCACCGTGCTGTGTCTGCTGCTCGGCTATCCGGTGGCGTATCTGCTGTCGACGCTGCCGAGCCGCATCAGCAACATGCTGATGATCCTCGTGCTGCTGCCGTTCTGGACGTCGCTGCTGGTGCGCACGACGGCATGGATCGTGCTGTTGCAGACCCACGGCGTGATCAACGACCTGCTCGTCTGGGCCGGCTTGATCGGCGACGAGTCTCGGGTTCAGATGATCTACAACATGACCGGCACGATCGTCGCCATGACCCACATCCTGTTGCCGTTCATGGTGCTTCCCATCTACAGCGTAATGAAGACCATCTCGCCGAGCCACATGCGCGCGGCGCTGTCGCTGGGCGCCAATCCCCTGGTGGCGTTCTGGCGCGTCTATGCGCCGCAGACCGTCCCCGGAATCGGCGCCGGCTCGATTCTCGTGTTCATCATTTCGATTGGCTATTACATCACGCCGGCGCTGGTCGGCGGACGAACCGGCCAGTTGATCAGCAACTTCATCGCCTTCCACATGCAAAAATCGCTGAACTGGGGGCTGGCGGCGGCGCTGGGCACGGTCCTGCTGGCTTGCGTGCTGCTGCTCTACTGGCTCTACAGCCGGGTCGTGGGCCTCGACAAGCTCAAGTTGGGGTAAGGCAATGGGGCCGCCATCCTACGCCGGCTCGCTGCAGCGCAGCTGGTACTACGGCTTCCGCGTGATCTGCGGCCTGATCTTCATATTCCTGATCGCTCCGATCCTGGTCATCATCCCGCTATCGTTCAACGCCGAGCCGTACTTCACCTTCACCGAGGGCATGCTGACCCTGGATCCCGAGGCCTTCTCGCTGCGCTGGTACGAAGACATCATCGCCAACCCGCAGTGGCTGCACTCGATCAAGAACAGCCTCATCGTCGGCTTCTTCGCGACGCTGCTGGCCACCACCCTCGGCACGGTCGCCGCGCTCGGGCTGAGCCGGCCTTACATGCCGTACAAGCAAATCATCATGCCCCTGCTGATCTCGCCCATGATCGTGCCGCTGATCATCTCGGCGGCGGCCATGTATTTCTTTTATTCGAGCATCGGCCTGTCGCAGACCCTGCCGGGCATCATCCTGGCCCACACCGCGCTCGGCACGCCGTTCGTGGTGATCACCGTGACCGCGACCCTGGTCGGATTCGATTACAGCCTGACGCGGGCATCGGCGAGCCTCGGCGCCCCCCCCGCCCGCACCTTCTTCAAGGTCACGATGCCGCTGATACTGCCAGGGATGATCTCCGGCGGCCTGTTCGCTTTTATCACCTCGTTCGACGAGGTGGTCGTGGTGCTGTTCCTCGCCGGCTTCGAGCAGCGCACCATCCCGCGGCAGATGTGGGCCGGCATCCGCGAGCAGATCAGCCCCACGATCCTCGCCGTGGCGACTCTCCTGGTGATGGCTTCGATCGTCCTGCTGGTCACGCTCGAGCTGCTCCGCCGCCGCAACGAACGGCTGCGGGGCATCCGGGCGTGAGCGCGGCGGCGTAAGAGGATCGGCCCGGATGTTCCGCGACCAATCGTTGATGCCCAAGGAGGCGGTGCGGCTGGCCGCGCTCGGGCTGCTCGCCCGCGCGCCCATGAGCTACGCCCGGCTCGCCGACGAGGTGCGCAATTTCACCACCCGCTATTGGGGGCCGACGCTCGACGTGATGGCCGCGTCGATCGAGCTGCTGCGCTTCGAGGGCCTGGTCGAGACGGCGGCCGAGGGCGAGAAGCTCGGCGAGGCGGTGCTGCGCCTTACCGATAAGGGCCGGGCCGAGCTCACCGAGCTGTTGCGCGCGGCCGTGCGGGCGCCGGCCAACGACTTCAACAAGCTGGTGGTCGCGCTGAAGCTCAGGTTCCTGCATCTGCTGCCGCCCGGCGAGCGGCGCGAGCAGGTCGAGGCGCTGATCGAGATGCGCGAGGGCCAGCTCGCGCGCCTGCGCGATCTGCGCCAGGCGCACGCGGGCGAGGGCGGCCCCTTCGCCCGCTGGCTCGATCACGACATCGCCCAGACCGAGGCCGACGTCGCCTGGTTCCGGCGGCTGCGCGACGAGCCCGAGCGCGACTGAGCCGCACGGCGCGGTTGCCGGGCGCTCGCCCCCCGACCGGTTGGTTCCGCAAGGAGGACACGATGGCGCGGGAAACCCTCACCGCCCACGACGCCCACGACATCTGGCGCAAGGACCGCGACCACAACGTCCACCCCTGGACCAACTTCGCGACCTTCAAGCAAGAAGGCTCGGGCATCATGACCGGGTCCGAGGGGATCTACGTGTACGACGCCGAGGGCGCGCGCTTCATCGACGGCATCGGCGGGCTGTGGTGCGTCAACATCGGCTACGGCCGCGACGAGATGGCCCAGGCGATCGCCGAGCAGGCCCGGCGCCTCTGCTACTACTCGACCTTCGGCCACCTGACCACGCCGCCGGCGGCCGAGCTCGCCGCCAAGCTCGCCGAGCTCGCGCCCGCGCGCCTCAACCACGTCTTCTACGGCACCGGCGGCTCGATGGCCAACGACACGGCGATCCGCATCATCCACTTCTACTTCAACCGCCTGGGCAAGAAGCGCAAGAAGCACGTCATCTCGCGCCTCGATTCCTACCACGGCAGCACCTACCTCGCCGCCTCGCTGACCGGCGTGATGTTCGACCGCATCGGCTTCGACGTGATCGAGGACATGATCCACCACGTCGGCGCGCCGAACGTCTACCGCCGCCCCGACGGCATGAGCGTCGACGAGTTTTGCGACGCCAAGGTCGCCGAGCTCGAGAACAAGATCGTCGAACTCGGGCCGGAGAACGTCGCCTGCTTCATCGCCGAGCCGATCATCGGCGCCGGCGGGGTGATCGTGCCGCCGCCGGGCTACCACGCGCGCACCCAGGAGGTGTGCCGCAAACACGAGGTGCTCACCATCTCGGACGAGGTGGTCACCGCCTTCGGGCGCCTCGGGCACTTCTTCGCCTCCGAGCCGGCGTTCGGCCTGACGCCCGACATCATCACCTGCGCCAAGGGCATGACCTCGGGCTACCTGCCGCTGTCGGGGACGCTGCTGTCCGACGAGATCTACGAGGTCATCAGCGTGCCCCAGGCCAAGGGCGCGCTGTTCACCCACGGCTTCACCTATTCGGGCCACCCGGTGTCGTGCGCCGCCGGCCTGAAGAACATCGAGATCATCGAGCGCGAGGACATCTGCGGCCACGTACGGTCCGCGGGGCCCTACTTCGAGGAGCGCCTGCGCACCCTGCTCGATCTGCCGATCGTCGGCGACGTGCGCGGCAGCCACTTCATGCTGTGCGTCGAGAACGTCGCCGACAAGGAAACCAAGGAGATATTCGACCCCGAGGTGATGATCGGCGATCGCATCGCGCGCCACTGCCAGAGCCGGGGCCTGATCGTGCGCCCGATCGCGCACCTCAACGTCTTGTCGCCGCCGCTGATCATGACCCGCGAGCAGATCGACGAGCTGGTCGCGATCCTGCGGTCCAGCATCGAGGCGACGACCGACGACCTGGTGCGCGAGCGCCTGTGGCGCGGTTAGGCAATAGGTGACGACCCCGTCACCTAAAACACGTGCTGGCCGCCGGTGACCAGGATCTCGGTGCCGGTGACGTAAGCCGAATCGTCCGAGCACAGGTAGTAGATGGCGCCGGCGACGTCGGCCGGCGCGCCGAGGCGGTGCAGCGGGATGCGCGGGATCAGCGCCTCGCTCTCGGGCGACAGCATCGCCGTCTCGATCTCGCCCGGCGCCACCGCGTTGACGCGCACGCCCAGGTGCGCGAACTCGGCCGCCATCTCGCGCGTCAGCGCCGAGAGCGCCGCCTTCGACGTCGAGTAGGCGCTGCCGGCGAACGGATGCACCCGGTGGCCGGCGATCGAGGTGATGTTGACGATGGCCCCCTTGCCCCGGTGCAGGGCGGCGGCGAAGCCGCGCGCCAGGATGAGCGGCACGAAGAAGTTCAGCTCGAACACGCCGCGCCAGTCGTCGAGGTCGGCGTTGAGGCAGCCAAGCCGCTCCTTGAACTCGGTCTTGGGCGACAGCCCGGCGTTGTTGACCAGGCCGTTGAGCGGGGCGTCGCCGAGCAGCGCGTTGGCCTCGGCAACGAAAGCCTCGACGCTTTCGGTGTCGGAGAGGTCGGTGACGATGTGCTGGTGGGGGGCGCCGCCCACCAGGCACTCGGCGGGGATGCGGTCGCGCGAGCACGTGATCACGCGCCAGCCCGCGGCGCTGAACCGCTGCACCGTGGCGTGGCCGATGCCCCGGCTCGCCCCGGTCAGTATGACGGTCTGTTCCGTGGTCATCGCCGCCGTCGTGAACCGCGCCACGCGAACGCCCGCCCCGGGCGCCGCGCCAGGCGCCGATGCAGACTACCCCCGACCGTGCCGCCGCGACAAGCCGGTGGCGGGTGGCGCGCCTCGCCGCGGCGAGCCACGGCGTTCAGTGCATCATGACGACCGGGATTTCGGCGCCGCCCAGCATGTGCTCGGTGGCGCTGCCGAAGATCATGCGGCGCAGCCTGCTGTGGGTGTAGGCGCCGATAACCAAGAGGCCGGCGCCCATCTCCTTGGACTCGGCGAGCAGGGCCTCGCCGGTCGAGCGGTAGTCGGCCCTCAGCGCGTCGGTCGTCGCGGCGACGTCGTGCAGCGCGAGATAGGCGACGAGGTCGTCCGCCGACGGCCCGGGCCGCACTCCCTCCTCGACCGAGATCACGGCCACCCGCTCGGCCTTGGCCAGGAAAGGCAGCGCATGCGCCACCGCCCGCGCCGCCTCGGCGCTGCCGTTCCAGCCGATGGCCACGGACGCAAGCCGGTGCTCGAGTTGGTCCGGCGGCGCCACGAACACCGGCCGGCCGCTCTCGAGCAGGGCGGCCTCCAAGGTGGCGCGCATCGGCGCATCGGCGTCCTTGGCGGCACGCGCGACGACGATGAGATCGGCGACCCGCCCATGCTGGGCGATGAGATCGTCCTCGCGGCCGGTCTCCACGCGCAACGCGGCGGCGCGCTTCGCGGGCGCCGGGCCGAACCCGGCCTTGTCGCTCGCCGCCGCGAAATCGTCGCGGGCGCGCCGGCCCAGCGCCGCCGCCTCGTCCTCGGAGGTGGCGATCAGCTCCTCGATCATCGCGCCCGTCATGCCTTCGCCGATGTAGGCGAGCGCGTCGCGCGCGTTGCGCCGGGTGTGCAGTCCCTCGACGCGCGCGCCAAGGTAGCGGGCGACCGCGAACGCGGCAGCGAGCACCGCAAGGCCGGACTCGACGCCGGTCACGGGAACGAGGATGGTCCTGATGTCCATGGCGGCCTCCGCTCTCCTGAACGATGCTTCGGCGATCATGATAGATGAGCGGCGCCCCGGCCGCCAAGCAATCGTCGGCGGCGGCCGGCCGGGCCCGCGGCGGCGGCGGCGCGCGGTGCGACGGCGGCCGAGGAGGCGTTCAGCCTTACTTGCGGTACGGCCGGCCCTGGCGGTAGAGGCGCAGCCGGCTCTCGGCGTCGACGATGGCCTCGGTGCTCCAGCCCTCGGCGCGGGCCATGGCGAGGGCTTGCTCCTGGGCGTCAACGGCGTCGCGCAAGCGGTTGGACTCGGCGTAGGCCGCGGCCAGGGTGTCGCGGTTCTGGGCGTCGTCCTGCAACGAGACCGCCTCCTCGGCGAGCCTGACCGCCCGGCGGCCGTCGCGCAGCCGCACATCGGGCACCGTCGCCAGCAGCCAGGCGAGCGTGTTAATGGCCTCGGCATCGTCGGGCTTGATGCGCAGCGCGGTCGTCAAGTCCTCGATCGCCCGGTCGTACTCGCCCTTGCGCCGCCACGCGATACCGCGGTTGTTGAGGGCCTCGGGATCATTGGGATCGATGCGCAGCGCGGCCGTCAGGTCCTCGATCGCCCGGTCGTACTCGCCCATCTCCGACCAGGCGTTGCCGCGGTTGTAGAGGGCATCGCGATCCTCGGGCCTGATGCGCAGCGCGGCCGTGTAGTCCTCGACCGCCCGGTCGAACGCGCCCTTCTCATTCCATGCGACGCCGCGGTTGTAAAGGGCATCGACATCATCGGGCTCGATGCGCAGCGCCGCCGTGTAGTCCGCGATCGCCCGGTCGGCCTCGCCCTTGCTTGCCCAGGCGAGGCCGCGGTTGTTGAGGGCCGTGGGCTTATCGGGCTTGATGTACAGCGCCGCCGTGTAGTCCTCGATCGCCCGGTCGAACGCGCCCTTGCGCCGCCAGGCGTTGCCGCGGTTGTTGAGGGCAAGGTGATCCTCGGGATCGATGCGCAGCGCGGCCGTGTAGTCCTCGATCGCCCGGTCGGCCTCGCCCTTCTGGTACCAGGCGTTGCCGCGGCTGTGGAAGACCACCAGGACGCTGCCTTCGGCGATGCGCCCCGACTGCAACAGCCAGGTGCAGGCGCCGATCCGCAGGTCCAGGTCGCCGAGCGGATCCGCGCACCGCCGCGCGTTGGTCTCGAACTCGCCGGCGAAAGCCGCGCCGGGCGCAAACCCGGCGGCCGTCAGCAGCGCCGCGGCGGCGAGCACCGGCAGGGTCATCGTGCGGCTCATGGTTCCTCTTCCCTCTTCCCTCTTCCCTCTTCCCTCTTCCCTCTTCCCTCTTCCACAGAACCCCTGACTGCGAGTGCCTTTATTGGCGGGGTATTGGCGGGGGTGCCAGCCCGGGGGCCGTCAGCGGCCAAGGGCCGACCCAAGAGGGCGAGGCATCGCGCCTGGCCGATCCCCTGCGCGATCATACCCGAAGCACGCCCGTCCTCAAAGCAGCGCGTCAAGCTTAAGGCCCTCGAGCATCGCCCCGCCGAGCGGATCGTTGCGCGCACGGCGAACGCGGCGTAGCCGCCCTTGCCGGCCGCTGCCCCTTCGCCGCCGGCGCCGGCCCGCGGCGCGGCGGCTGCGCAGCATACGATGTCACGATTGGGCGAAGCGGGGCTGCTCCTCGATCAGCCCTTCCGGGTCCTGGTGGATGAGGATCTCGGCGCCGGGGTAGCACTCCTTGATGCGCGCCTCGACCTCGTCGGCGATCTCGTGCGCCGCGCTGAGCGGCATGTCGCCGTCGAGCTCGAGATGTAGCTGGATGAACGGCTGCACGCCCGAGCTCCGCGTCCTGA
>JADFMW010000060.1 GCA_022563655.1 Pseudomonadota bacterium | reverse complement strand
GTAAGTCTTCATAGCGCTTGAAGTTACCGCTTTCGTCCGTCGGCACGTAGAAGTCCTGCTCACCGATGTAGTAAGCGCGGTCGTAGCGCACCGGATTGCCCAGGCGGTCTTTCAAGCCATCCCGAGGCAATACCATCAAAGCGCCGTTCATTCCGGAAACGACGTGCCACGGCACCATGATGCCGCCCGGAGCGCAATGGTAGACGAACACGCCGGCCTTGGTTGCACGAAACCGCAGAACGGCTTTCTCACCCGGCTGGACGTGGGTGAGCGCTCCACCTCCCATTGCGCCGGTCGAGGCGTGGAAATCGATGTTGTGATCGAGGCTGCTATCTTCTGGATTTTCCAGCGTCAGCTCGATGTAGTCCCCTTGATGAGCGACAATCAATGGCCCAGGGACGGAACCGTTGAATGTCATCGCCTGAATTTCCGTGCCGTCGTCGTCGATCACCATGGGCTTCTCTTCGATCACCAAGCGCACCTGAATCACCTTCGGCGCGCCGGTCGCCACCTGGTCATGGGCTGGAACGAACGGCGGTGGGACGAGCTCCTGACGTATATGCTCCAGGGAGTCTATGTTCGTCGGATTATCATAGTTCACCCTAATCGCCCGTGGAGAGGCCTCTCGCATGGCACCACCCGGCGAAGTTGAAAGAGCGCCCGCCGGTGTATTCATTGCTCCATAGGCCATCGCCGCCGCGCCAATTCCGGAGGCCGAGACAAGGAGCTGTCTTCGCGAAAATCCAGTCATCTTACCATCTCCTATACTAGCCATCGGCTATCGAACCAATTCGGTGAGAGAGGCGTCGAAGGGCAGTCATGTTTACGATGAGCAGCTCTATGCAGACGTAGCTGGTTCATTTGTGCTTTGCATCCCGCTGTAGCGCTTCAGATTCTGTCCAGTATATTGGCACGGCGCGCCGATCTCACAATTGTTGCGATAGCACCTCAGGTATGCACCTTCTGCATGTTTCGCAGATGGCAAAGCGGCGGGGCTCCGGCTAGCAGGACCGGGGTCCATCTATGACCCTCCCCTCGACCAAAATTAGCGAGCAGAGATGTAGAAATCGATCCGGCAGACGAGCGCGTCCGACTTCTGCTTGTGGCTAGGACCGGTAGTCCAAGCACACCCTCAGTGACGACCGCTTCGGAGCGCTAAGCCGACATTCGAGTGCGCTTTGTGCTTGCGGCGCATCAAATTTCAAACCGAGGCACTACCTGAAACGGGCGGCGCTGGTAATCTCCCGTGCCGTGGTTTACCGTGGCCGTCCTCGCCGCGTCCTGGGGAGGGACGCGATGTTCTGCACCCGCCGATTAACCGCATTGGTTCTCGCGGCGCTATGCCTGGCGGCGCCGGGCTCGGCGCGCGCCGAGATCACCGAAGACCTCTTCGCCGCCGTGGTTCAGGTCGAGGCGCAGGTGCCGCCGGACGCGCGCACGGCGCAGTCGCTGGGTACCGAGCGCAGCGGCAGCGGCGTCGTGATCGACACCGGCGGGCTGATCCTCACCATCGGCTATCTCATCCTCGAGGCCGAATCGGTAAATATCGTCGTCGGCGGCCGGCGCGCACCCGCCGAGATCGTCGCCTACGACTACGACACCGGCTTCGGCCTCTTGCGCGCGGACGTGCCGCCCGGCGCCCGGCCGATCGAGCCGATCGATCTGGGCGACTCGAGCGCGCTGGGCGAGAACGCCGTCGTCCTGGTGGCGGCGCACGGCGGCCCCGGGGTGGCCCGGCGCGCCATGGTCGTCTCGCGCCGCGAGTTCGCCGGCTACTGGGAGTACCTGCTCGACAACGCCATCTTCACCGCGCCGCCCTACCCTCGGTTCGGAGGCGCCGCGCTCATCGGCCCCGACGGCAAGCTCCTCGGCATCGGCTCGCTCATCGTCGGCGACGCCGTGCCGGGCGAGACGCAGGTTCCCGGCAACATGTTCGTCCCCATCGACCTGCTCAAGCCCATTCTCGGCGACTTGCTCGCCTTCGGCCGCGGGCCCGGCCGTCGGCGTCCGTGGCTCGGCATGTTCACCGAGGAGCTGCGCGGCCACGTCTTCGTCACCCGCGTCTCGCCCGAGGGTCCGGCGCGCAAGGCGGGCGTGAAGGCCGACGACATCGTGCTCGCGGTCGCCGGCGAAAGCGTGACCAGCATGGCCGGGCTGTTTCGCCGCGTCTGGGCCTTGGGCGCACCCGGCGTCGACGTCTCGCTGACGGTGTTGCGGGGCGGCGCCGTGCGCGAGATCGTGGTGCGCTCCGCCGACCGTTACGACTACCTGCGCCTCAACCCCAGCCACTGAGCCCGGCCCGGTCTACGACGCCACGGCACCCTCGGGGCGGTGGCGGTAGCGGGCGAGGTCGATGCGTCCCTGGACGTCGAACTCGACCCCCTCGGCCTCGAGCAGCGTCCGTTGCACGTCGTCGGGGCGGCCGTCGCGCGGGCGGTGGCTGATGCCGCCTTGGGCGTTGACCACCCGCCACCACGGCACGCGCCTGTCGGAAAGCGTGAACAGGGCGTAGCCGACCCGCCGCGCATGGCCTCGGCGCCCGGCGTAATGCGCGACGTCGCCGTAGGTCATGACCCGGCCCCGCGGAACACCGCGGATGATCGCGTAGTAGGTTTCGTATTCGCGCGAGGCCACGGGCCCGCTCTAGCCGATGCGCGCGAGATCGGCGATGAAGGGCGGCAGGTTGAAGGCGCCGACGTGGATTTCGGGCGTATAGAACCGCGTCTCGAGGCCGGCCGCCTGGAAGCGCTCGCGGATCTCATCGACCGATTGGCACCGCAAATCGGCGCCGTCGCTGGCCCAGCCGAAAGCCATGTAGCCGCCGTAATACGTCGGTATGGCCGCGATATAGAAGCCCGCATGGGCGAACAGCGCGCCGCGCCGCCGGGCGGCGTCGCGCAACTCGTCGCCTTGCAGGAACGGCACCCCGTTCTGGGTAACGAGGACGCCGCCCGGCGCCAGGCATCGCTGGCAGTGGGCGTAGAACTGCCGTGAAAACAACGCCTCTCCCGGCCCGATCGGATCGGTGGAATCGACGATGATGACGTCGAAGTTGTCCTTCGTCTTGGTGACGAAGCCATGGCCGTCGCCGATCACCAGCTCGGCCCTGGCGTCGTCGAAGGCGCCGGCCCCGATCGCCGGCAGATGGCGCCGACAGCACTCGACCACGGTGCGGTCGATCTCGACCACGGTCACTTTCTCCACGTCGTGCATGAGACAGCGGCGCAGGCTGCCGCCGTCGCCGCCGCCGACGATCAGGACGCGCCGCGCCGCGCCGTGGGCGAGCAGCGGCACGTGGGCGATCATCTCGTGATAGACGTACTCGTCGGCCTCGGTCACCTGCAGCACGCCGTCGAGGGTGAGGACCCGGCCGAGCAGGGCGTGCTCGAAGATCATGATCTCGTGATTGCGGGTCTTCTCGTGAAACACGACCTTGTCGATGCGCAGCCGCTGCGCCAGCTCGGGATACAGGATCTCGGTGTACCACTCGGCCATGGCGCCGACCCTCGCTGCCGCTCCGCCCGGCGCGCCGCGGGCGTCAGTCGCCCGACAGCTTCCGCAAGAGGGCGCGCGCCTCGTCGTCGGCGTCGAAGGGCGTGCCGGATTCGAGGATGTTCTTGAGCGCGAGGCGCGCCTCGTCGCGCCGCCCCAGCGCGGCCAACGCCGCCGCAACATGGTAGCCGATCACGGGTTCCCGAGGCGCCAGGGCCCTGGCTTTCGCAAGCAGATCCAGGCCGCGCGCGGTCTGCCTGCGGCGCACCAGGATCCAGCCCAGCGTGTCGAGCGCCTGCACCGATTGCGGGGCAATCGCGTACGCCTTTTCGGCATAGCTCAGCGCGCGCGGATCGCCCACCTCTCCGTAAGCCCGCGCCAGGTTGCGCAGGATCATGGGATCGTCCGAGTCTGCCTCGAGCAGCCGCAGGTGGTGCTCGATGGCCGGCTCGTAGCGCCGGGCCTCGAGATAGGCGCCCGCGAGGTCGCGTTGCGTGGCCCGGTCGTCGGGATTGGCCGCGAGCCAGTCCTCGAGCGCGGCCAGCGCCGCGTCGGCGTCGCCCGCGCGCATGTGGGCGCTGTAGAGACGCCGGGCGAGCGCCGCGCTGTTCTCCTTCTCCATCGCCGCCAGATAGGCGTCGGCGGCGTCGGAGAACTTCTCCACCCGCATCATGACGTCGCCGGCAAGCATGTCGCCGATGGCGGAGTCGGGCCGCTCGTTGCGCAGCGCCGCGGCGACATTGAGCGCCTCGCCGGGCCGTTTCGCGCGCAGCTCGAGCTCGATGAGCGAGACCCAGCCAGGGAGATAACCCGGCTCGACCGAAGTGCCCGTGCGCAAGCTCTCGCGGGACCCGGCCTGGTCCTTGGCCGCCGCCTGGGCCGCCGCCAAGCGATGGTAGCCCTCGCCCGAGTTGGGCCGGAGCTCGACCAGCCGGCGATAGGTGGCGACGGCGCGTTGGGCCTCGCCGGCGGCGATCTGCGCCCGGGCGATGGCGTCGAGGGTCTGCGGGCTCGGGCTGGCGATTCGCTCGATCTCACGCGCGACCGCGAGCGCCTTCGCGCCCTCGCGCATGCGCAGGTAAAGGTTGAGCAGATGCAGCCGCGGGGCGATGCCGCGCGGGTCCGCCTGGCGCGCGCTTTCGAGCCTGGAGACCGCCACGTCGCTGCGGCCTTCTCCCACGGCCAGCTCGGCGAGCGCGATCAGGGCGCCGGCGTTACCGCTATCACGCTCGAGGATGGCCTCGAGCCGCTTCCTGGCCCCCTCGACGTTGCCCTCGCGGAGGTCGAGCCGGGCCAGGTTCAACTGCGCCGGGACGAATTGGGGCTCGATCTCGAGCGCCTTTTCGTAATCGCTCCGCGCCGCGCCCACGTTCCCCTTGCCGAGAATAGCGGTCGCCCGGAGGTTGTAGCCCAGCGGGTTCCCGGGCAGGGCCCTGACCAGCGCCGTTGCCGCCGCGAGCGCCGCGTCGTAGTCGCGGTTGCGCAACTGGGAAAGCGTACGAAGGATGCTCGCCTGCACCTCGAGCGGGTCGGGCTCGGCGGATAGCTCCCGATCCGCCGCCCCCAACTCCGACTCGCCGCCGATCGCTTGGCGGCTCAACATGAGCTGGGTGGAGTCGGTTGCCGCCTGCGGGGCCGCCGCGGCCGCCCTCTCGAGGTACCTCGTGCCTTCAGAGTAGAGCCGGTTCTGCATGTGGGCGCTGCCCAGCAAGGCCAGGGTCTGGCGGTCGTTGGGCACAAGTTGCAAGACCGGGAGCAGCACCTCGATGGCCTTGATGGGCTCGTTCTTGCGGATCAAGGCGGCGCCGAGCAGCTTGCGCGCCGCCGCATGGTCGGGGTCCGCCTTGAGGTATGTACTCAGATTGGCTGCGGCCGCGTCGAGATCGTCCTGGGCATATGTGACCACCCCGAGCAGGAATATGCTGGGGAGGTGGCCCTCGACGGTGCGCAGTGCTTGCAGCAAAGCGGCCTCGGCCGCCCGATAGTTCCTCTGCTTCGCCGCGAGCAGCGCCGACAGGTAGAGCGCTAACGGGTGGTTCGGCGCCAGTTGGCGCACGGCGTCGATATCGATCTTCGCCTCGCCGTCCCGCTCGAGATCGATCAACAACGCCGCCCTCTCGAGCCGGCCCGCAAGGGACCTCGGGTCGATCTCGATCGCCATGTCAAAATGGCCGATCGCGACATCGAGATCACCGTTGAGACGCCGAATCTGGCCCATGAGGACCCACACATCGGCCACCCGAGGGGCAAGCGTCAGGGCCGCGTTGGCTTGCTCCTCGGCCACCACGAGATCACCCTTCTCGATCCACAGCCGGGCCATCGCAACCTTGGGCCGGGGGTCGTCGGGCCGCAGCCGCGCCACGCCTTCGAACGCCTCCGTCGCCTCTTCCAAGCGGTCCAATCCGACATAGGCCTGCGCGCGCAAGAGCAGAATCCCGGCCTCGATCTCGTCGCCGCGGTCGGCGCTGCGAATCTCGTCGAGGACTTGGTCGTACTTGCCTTGCAGCAGGTAGGCGCGGCCCAGGGTCACGAGCACCGGCGCCTCGTCGAGACCCCGCTGCCGCGCCTCCCGCAGCTCTTTCTCCGCGGCGACTCCATCGCCCAGCCGCACGTAGAGTTCGCCAAGCAGGTAGCGCGCCGCAAGGTTGTCGGGATCGTTCTTGAGCGCGTTCTTGAGCTCGATCACGGCGGGCGCGAGGCGCCCCTTGTCGAAGAGGGCGCGGGCCTCGGCGTAATAGACTTTCGACTGCTCCTTGTCGGTTACGGGGTGCTCGGCGGGCGCGGCGTCGCCGGCCCAGGCCATCGCCAGGAGCAGGCACCCGGCGATGCGCGCGCATCCGAACACGGATCGAGGCAGCAACCTCAACATCCCGAATCTCCTTCGGCGCAACGACGCCTGGCCGCGGCCCGACCGGCCGCGCGGGCCGGCACCATGGCATCATACCGCATCGCGGCGTCAAGCGCAGACCAACTCGCGCCGGGCAGCTTCGCCGCGCGCCCGGCTTGCCCGCCGGCGGCAGGGGAGTACACTCCGCGGCCATGCCCGCCCCGCCGCGCCCGTCGATCCACCTTCTGCCCGGCCACGCCAAGCGGCTCAGGCACGGCCATCCGTGGGCCTACTCGAACGAGCTGCGCATGGACGCCGAGGCCAAGGCGTTGCCGCCGGGCAGCGTCGTCCGCGTGCTCGACGTCGGGGGCGAGGCGCTCGGCTGCGCCATCTTCAACCCCCACTCGCTGATCGCCGCGCGCCTGCTGGCGGACGATCCCGACGCGGTGATCGACCGCGAGTTTTTTCGCGCCCGCCTCGAAGCCGCCGTGGCGCTGCGCGCGCGCCTGTTCGACGAGCCTTACTACAGGCTCGCGCACGCCGAGGCAGATCGCTTGCCGGGCTTGGCGATCGACCGCTTCGGCGACGTGCTTGCGGTCCAGGCGAACAGCGCCGGGATGGATCGCCTTCTGCCCGAGCTGCTCGCCGCGCTCGACGAGATGTTTTCGCCGCGCGCCGTGGTGCTGCGCTCGGACAGCCCGGCGCGCACCCACGAAGGGCTCGAGCGCTCCGTCAGCGTCGCGTCGGGCGTGCTCGACGGGCCGGTCGAGGTGCATGAAGACGGCGTGCGCTACCTTGCCGACCCGGTCGCGGGGCAGAAGACGGGCTGGTACTTCGACCAGCGCTCGAGCCGCTCGTTCATCGCCCGGCTCAGCGGCGAAGGCCGGGTGCTCGATCTCTACAGCTACAGCGGCGGGTTCGCCCTGCGCGCGGCGGCGGCCGGCGCCCGGCACGTGGTCGCCGTCGACCGTTCCGAGGCGGCGCTGGCGCTCGGCGAGCGGAGCGCCGAGCTGAACGGGGTGGCGGCGCGTTGCCGGTTCGTCCGCGCCGAGGCCTTCGCCGAGATGGCGCGCCTGGCCGCGGACGGCGAGCGTTACGACGTCGTCGTCGCCGATCCGCCGTCGTTCGTCAAGAGCCGCAAGGAGCTGAAGCCGGGTCTGCGCGGCTACCGCAAGATGACGCGGCTCGCCGCCACGCTGACGGCGCCGGGCGGCTATCTGTTCGTCGCGTCGTGCTCGCACAACGTCGAGCCGCAGGCCTTTGCCGAAGCCGTCCGCCGCGGCCTCGCCGACGCCGGCCGCAGCGGGCGCGTGCTGCGCGCCGCCGGCGCCGCGCCCGATCACCCGCAGCACCCCGCCCTGCCCGAGAGCGCCTATCTGAAATCGTTAACGCTGCGGCTCGACTGACCGCGGAGGTCACTCCGGGGGGAACTCGAGGCGGAAGACGGTCCCCTCGGCATCGCTTTTCGCGAGGCAGAGATCACCGCCATGGGCTTGCATGATCTCGCGCGCGATCGGCAGGCCGAGCCCGGCGCCGCCCGGGCGCGTCGAGCCGGCGAACGGCTCGAACAGGTGATCGCGCGCCTCCACCGAGAACCCCCGGCCGGTGTCTGCCACCTCGATCGCCGTCGCCGCCGCGTCGCGCCGGGCGCCGACGCGGACCTCGCCCTGGCCGTCGATCGCCTCGACCGCGTTGCGCCCGAGGTTGAAGATCACGCGGAACAGCTGGTCGCGGTCGGCGGTCACGGTGAAGCCCTTGGCGACCTCGTTGCGCCACGAGATCGAGCCGTCGTCGGGCAGCGCCAGCACCTTGCCCACGTCGTCGACCAGCGCCGCCAGGTCGACGCGCCCGCGCCGCGGCTCGGGGTCGCCGGCGCGCGCGAAGTTCAGGATGTCCTCGCACAGGGCGACGGCGCGGTCGATCGCCGTCGTCAGCGCCGGCGCCTGGCGCTTGACCTTGGGGTCATCGCTGTGGGCGAGCCGGCCCGACGCCAGGACGGCGGACGACAAGATGTTGCGCAGGTCATGGTTGATCTTGCCCACGGCGGCGCCGAGCGCGGCGAGGCGCGCGCGTTGCTTGAGCGCGGCGCGCAGACCGCGCTGCATCTCGGCAAACTCGCGTTCGGCGACGCCGATCTCGTCGCCGCGCCCGCTCGCGACGATGCCTCGCGACGCATCCTCGGGGTCCTCGCGGAAAGCCACCAGGCTTTCGGTGATGCGCCGCATGGGCCGCACGATGAGCCAATGCAGGCTGAGGAAGACGAGCGACGCGGTGAGCAGCGACAGGACGATCGAAAGCAACAGGATGCGCCCCGAGTAATCGAACATCTCTCCGACCATCGGCGCCTCGTCGAGGGTCACGTCGACGCGAACGCCGGGGTCCACGCGCGCCGGGCCAATGACGCGCAACACCCGGTTGCGGGTCTGCGCGAGAGCGACAAAGGCGTCGCGAATAAGCTCGGGGGGCGTAGCATCGTGCAGGTCGAACGCGGCGTCGACCGGCGGCGGCTTTCCCAGCATGAGGTACGAGGCGTCGGGCATGCGCAGGGCGATCGAGCGCACGCGCGCGTGCTTCAGCAGCTCGCGTTCGAGCTCGGGCGAGATCATGCCGTCGGGCGATGCCTGAAGCGTCAGCGTCGCCTCGTGCGAGGCGGCCAGCCGCTCTTGCAGGTAGACGAGGCGGTAGCGCGAAATCGACGGGACGTAGATCAGCACCTCGCCGAGCATGACGAAGGCTATCGTGAGCACCAGCAGACGGGCTGAAAGGCCCCGCCCCGGCCCGGGCATGGGGATCTTTTTCGGCGTTGGCATGCGCCGTAAATAAAGCACATCCGCGCCGCCAACCCAAACGCCGCGAGCGCGGCGGCGGTGGGGGAGGCCTAGCCGAACCGCGACAGGAAGCGTACCAGCTTGCGGGTCCGTGCGCTGAACAGCTTGTCGGTGTAAAAGCCGGCGGCGGCGCGTTTGCTCGCTTCGCTCAACGTCGGGTACGGCGCGATGAGGCCGGCGATCTTGCCCAGGGGAATGCGCCGGTCGATCGCCAGCGACCACGGCAGCAGCAGCTCGCCGGCGTGGTGTCCGACGATCGAGGCGCCAACGACGCGCCCCTTCCTGGTCGCGATCGCCTTGACCATGCCGTCGGTGTCGCGCTCGGTCTGGGCGCGGTCGTTGTCGGAGAAGGGCCAGCGCAGCACGCGGATATCGCCCATGGCCTCGCGCGCCTGCTTCTCGCCCATGCCGACGTGGGCAAGCTCCGGCTCGGTGTAGGTCACCCATGGCACCGCTCGGTAGTCGACCTTGGCGGGCAGGCGAAACAGGGCGTTGCGGATGACGACTCCGGCGTGATAGCCGGCCATGTGAGTGAACAGATAGCCGCCGATGACGTCGCCGATGGCGAAGACCCGCTTGTTGCTGGTGCGCAGCCGGCCATCGACGGCGATGCCCTTCTCGCCATACGCGATTCCGGCCGCCTCGAGGTCGAGGCCGTCAACGTTGGGCCGGCGGCCCACCGCGATCAGCAGGTGCGTGCCCTCGATGCGCCGCTCGGCGCCGTCCTTGACGGCGAAGACCGCGACGCCGCGCCCCGCCCGCTCGACGCGGTCGATCTCGATACCTTCGATCAGGTCGACGCCCTCGGCCGTGAGGCGCCGGCGCACGAAGTCGACCAGCTCGGGATCGTCGCGGGGCAGGATGCGCAAGCGCTCGAGCACCGTCACCCGGGCGCCGAGCCGGCGGTGCGCCTGCGCCATCTCCATGCCGATCGGTCCGCCGCCCATCACCAGCAGGTGCTCGGGCAGCTCGGTCAAGTCGAAGATCGTCTCGTTGGTCAGATACGACACCGACTCGAGCCCGGGGATCGGTGGTATCCGCGGCCGGCTGCCGGTGGCGATCACGAAGCGCCTGGCGCTCACGGCGACGTCGCCGGCCTCGACCCGCCGCGGGCCGCTGAAGCGCGCGTACTCCCGAATGACCTTGACCCCCAGGCCCTCGAAGCGTTCGACCGAATCGTTGGGAGCGATCCGCGCGATCACGTCGTGCACATGATCGTGGACCCGGGCGAAGTCGACTGCGGGCTCGGCCCCATCGACCCCGAAGCGGCCGCCGCGGCGCATGCCCTCGGCGGCGCGGGCCGCGGCAAGCAGCGACTTGGACGGAACGCAGCCGTAGTTGAGGCAATCGCCGCCCATCTTGCCGCCCTCGATCAGGGCGGTCTCGGCGCCCATCTGGCTCGCCCCGGCGGCCATCGTGAGGCCGCCCGAGCCGGCGCCGATGACGCAGATGTCAACGCGCAAATCCCGCGTCATGGCCCGGCATCCCAGATATCCCCGGCATCACCGGCATCCTCGGCCGGCGTGGCCGGCGCGGCGTAAAGGGCGCGTGCGAGTGCAGGCGCCATCACGATTTCCGGGCGCGCATCTTCTTGTAGATCACCGGCGCCGCGGCCAATGCAGCCAGGCCGGCCAGGGCGGCCATGATCTGAGGGGTCAGCACGGTCGAGATGTCGAACTCGGCGTCGGCGTCGAGCAGACTGCCGAGGCCGTCGCCGAAGAGCGCGAAGACTATGGTGCCCGGGATGATGCCGATAAAGGTAGCGATGACGTAAGTGCGGAGGTTCACGCCGAGGAACGCGGACACCAGGTTGATGACGAAAAACGGGAACACCGGGATCAGGCGCAGCACCAGGAGGTAGTTGAGCGCGTTCTCCTGAAAGCCCGCCTCCATTTTCTTCATCCACGGCCCGGCCCTGGCCCGCAAGCGGTTGCCGACCGCGCTGCGGGCGACGATAAACACCGCCGTCGCGCCGACGGTCGCCGCGAAGACGACATAGATCGTTGCCAGCTGCCAGTCGAAAAGGAACCCGCCAGCGATGGTCATCATCGCGCCGCCGGGAACCGAGAAGGCGATCGCCAGGACGTAAACCGTCACGTACGCAAGGCCCGCCAGTACGGCGTTGTCGGCGACGAAGGCGAGAACCGTCTCGCGATGCTCGTGCAGCGCCTCGAGGATGGCCTCGTTGTTCGGGCCGAAGAAGAATAGGGCGACCACGGCGACGAGCAGCGCCGCGATCGGCCAGAGTCGCTTGATCGCGGAGCCGCCGGCGTTGGCCGGGGGGCTGGCGCTCGGCCGCATGTTCGAAGTCCGTGCTCTTCTTGCGCGTAGGCTCGCCAACAAGCCTAGCACGAGAACTCCGGGGCCGCACCGCGCGCGTTGGCTCGGAGCGGCCCCCGGCCGAGCCCGGCCTGGGCCAAGGGACAATACGGAATCACGGGTGATCTGAATACCCACCTGACAAAGATGTGAAGATTCGTGACAGCGGGTCCCTCCCCCTCACCCTGCCGCTGCGCGGGTCCCTCCCGCTCCCCCTCACCCTGCCGCTGCGCGGGTCCCTCCCTCTCCCCCTTGATCGAGGGGGAGAG
>JADFMW010000059.1 GCA_022563655.1 Pseudomonadota bacterium | reverse complement strand
GTGAGGGCCGCCGTTGCAATCGCCAACGATCGACACAACCGTCAAAGACGGGTTGAAATCAGCAAGAACCGTTTTCCCGGACGAATTGCATTGAATCCATAAGAATTCTTCCTTGTTTTTGCACAGCACTCGTAATTAGAAAGGTCGGTTGAAGTGACACGACGCGAACAACTGGAAGAATTGCTCAAAGCGGACCCCGACGACGTCTTCCTGAATTATGCGTTGGCGCTCGCCTGCATCTCGGAAGGCAATGCCGAAACGGGCCTCCGACATCTTCAGCAAGTGATTGACGACAACCCCGACTACGTGGCGGCCTACTACACCGGCAAGAACTCGAAGCTCGACATCGACAGGGCCTTCGGCCTCAGCCCGAACGAGCTCGGCGAAAAGACCGTCGCCTTCGCCGGCAAGGTGATGAAGGGCTGGAAGCCCAAGAAGTAGTTCGACGCTCCAGCGGTGCTAGCGTTCTCGTGCTCGTTCTCTGCTGAACGGTCCAGTCGAGCACGAAACGAGTACGAGCACGGAGAGCTACGGCAACTCGCCCGAGATCGCATACCGGAGTAGCTGCACCACCTGCTCCGGGGTCTGCGCCACGGCCTGCGCGGCGCCGTCCACTTCCTTGAGCGCGTGCGTGAGCCCCGGATCGTGCAGCGTGATGATCGTCTTGCCCAGCGCCGCCGCGTAGCCGGCGTCGAAGGCGGCGTTCCACTGGCGGTACTTGTCGCCGAAGCGGACGACGACGACGTCGGCCCGGCCGATCATGGTGCGGACGCGGATCGCGTTGAGGCTCGCCCCCTTGCGGTCCTTCCAGAAAGGCTTGTCCTCCGGGCCCATGATATGGGTGCCGCAGTCGTCGCTGACCGCGTGGTCGGTGACCGGCGCCAGCAGCCGCACCGGCAACTGCGCCTGGGCGGCGCCGGTTTCGATCTGGCGGCGCCAATCGCTGTGAATTTCACCGGAAAGATAAACGTTCCAGGTCACCTGGGTCATGTTCGCTGCCTCCAGCTCTGATGGGGTACCGCCGAAGGCTCCTGCACGGCGGTCGACCACAGATCCCTCGAATGGCGTCCGAAGCGGCGCGCAACATATCGCCATGTCATCGATACGGGAAGGGCGGTCGTATACTGATCCATATCAGTGACCCGGGCGCGGCGCGGCGCCATGGTGTCGGTGTCGCGCGGCGGCGGGACGCGCAACTCCGCCCTTCCGGCCCCTCGCCGGAGGCAATCGCGGCTTGCCGTCGCTCTCTGCACATGCCTGAGCCGAGGACCGATCCCCTCCGATGGCACCAGAGACCGCCGCGCGACGCATTAGCTTCCCCTAGGCTCGACTTGCCGCGGGTGGCCGTCATCGGCTCGCCCGCGGTTTTTTTCCGCGCCGCGACGGGTCATCCGGCGTCGAGACGCGCGGCGAGGGCGCGCAGCGCCGGCGCCACGGTGACCGGGACCGGCGGCGAGACCTCGAGTTCGCGCAAGTGCGCCGGCAATCGGGCCAGCTCATCGCGCGCATGGGCGCGTGCCTCGGCCAGCGCGGGGGCGGCGGCGAGGCGCCGGCCGGCGCGCATCACCGGCCGGATCAGCGCCGTGCCGTCGTGGACATCGCCGTCGAGGGTGAGGACATCGCCCGCGATGCGGCCGTCGGCGCCCAATTGCCGATATATCTGCTTGCGCCCCGGCCACGTCGCCTTGCCGGTCGAGCGCTTGCGCCGCGCCGCGCCGGCGTACTCCTGGAGCTTGTACGCGCAGTCGAGCGCGGGCGCGTCGGACGACGTGGCGAGGTCGGTGCCGATACCGTAGCCGTCGATCGGCGCGCCGGCGGCGACGAGCCGGGCGATGCGCCTCTCGTCGAGGCCGCCGCTGGCGATGATGCGCACGTCGGCGAGGCCGGCGTCGTCGAGGATGCGCCGCACCTTGCGCGCCAGGCCGGCGAGATTGCCGCTGTCGATCCGCACCCCCTTGATGGCGATGCCTTCCTCGCGCGCCAGGCGCGGCGCCAGCTCGGCGACCTTCCTGGCCCCGGCGAGCGTGTCGTAGGTATCGATCAGCAGCACCGCGTCGTTGGGCTGGGCGCGCGCGAAGTTGGCGAACGCCTCGCTCTCGTCGTCGTGCGCCTGGATGAACGAATGGGCCATGGTGCCGTACGCCGGCACGCCGAACAGCCGTTCCGCCTCGACCGTCGCCGAGCCGGCGAAACCGGCGAGGTACGCCGCCCGCGCCGCGAGCAGGCCGGCCTCGGCGCCGTGGGCCCGGCGCAGCCCGAAGTCGACGAGCTGCTTGCCCGGCGCGGCGAGCACCATGCGCGCCGCCTTCGACGCGATCGTCGTCTGCAGATGCAACAGGTTGATGAGCCGGGTCTCGACGAGCTGCGCCTCGGGCAGCGGCGCGGTGACGCGGATCAGGGGCTCGTCGGCGAACACCACCGTGCCCTCGGGCACGGCGTCGACGTCGCCGGTGAAGCGCAGGCCGGCGAGGCGGGCGACGAGGTCCGGGCTGAAGCGGCCGCTGGCGGCGAGCCAGTCGATCTCGTCGCCGGTGAAACGCAGGCGTTCGAGGTAGTCGAGCACCTGCTCGAGGCCGGCGGCGAGCAGGAAGCCGCGGCGCTTGGGCAGGGTGCGAACGAAGAACTCGAACACCGCCGGGCCGTCCATGCCTTGCTCGAGGTAGCCCTCGAGCATGGTGAGCTGGTAGAGGTCGGTGAGCAAGGCGCTGGGCTGGGCGAGCGCGGCTTCGCCCGCGGCGAGTGACGGCGCCGCCCGGGACGGTGGGTGCGCGGGGGGCGCGGTCAAGGGGTGCTTGCCCTGTTCGGCTTCGCCGAGACGCAAGAGGTTAGCGCTGGCGCGCATCCCGGGCGCGGGCTTGCCCCTCGACGAGCTGATCCTTGGTGAGCGTGGCGGCGACGGTGTCGCGGTTCCTGGCCGCGCCCGGATAGCCAGTTTCGGCGAGGAGGGTAAACCACGCGTAGGCCGCGACCCGGTCGCGCTCGACGCCGTCGCCCTGGGCAAGCATCAGCGCGGCGGCGTACCGGGCGCGCGCGATGCCCTTTTCCGCTCCCGCCAGAAACAGCTTGGCGGCAGTGGCGGCGTCGCGCTCGACACCACGGCCCTCGTAGTACATCACGCCGAGCATCGTCTGCGCCATGGCGTTGCCGGCGGCGGCCGCGATCTTGAGCCAGGGCAGCGCCTTAGCGTAGTCCTGGGCGACCGCGTTGTCGCCCTCGCCGGCGCCGTTGTGGGACATGAACCCGAGGCTGAACGCGGCCTGCTCATGGCCCTGCTCGGCGGCCTGGCGGTACCACGATTCGGCTTCGGGGTAGTTGCGCTCGACTCCTTGGCCGTGGGCGTGCATGACGCCGATGAGGTACTGCGCCTCGGCCTCGCCCTGGCGGGCGAGTGGCATCAACTCGTTGAGCGCCTTCGCGTAGTCGCCGGCGAGGTAAGCACGCCCGCCGGTGGCCACGTCGGCCTGCGCCGCGAACGCAAGGCCGGCCGCCAATGCGGCGGCGAGAAGAACTTGTTTCATGGCCACAGCTCCTCGAATGTTTGGCCGACGACCCTTTTCAGCGCCCCCAATCGGGCGCCAACGCCGCGCCCGGGCACGCTCCGGCGTCGGCCGCGGCCAACACCGGCGCCCAGACCGCGCGGTCAATCGGCGCTGATCTCGATCTTGCGAGTCGCCGAATTGCCCTCCGGCTGCTTCGCGATGGTGATTTTTAGCACATCTCTGGCGAACGAGGCATCGACCTTGTTCTCGTCGATCTCGGCCGGCAGCGCAAGGGCACGCCTGAAGGCGCCGTACGAGCGCGGGCGGACGCCGCCAATCCTCTTCCCGGCATGGTCTTCTCCCCTGTGTGCTTATGGGTGACGTTCGCCGTGCGCCTGCAACCACCGGCATCCAGAGCATATTGCGGCACTCGCCCGGGCAAGGCACTGACGTAACTCAGGATGAGGCTGGCGTCGAGCGACCGGCCGGGGAAAGCGAGCGGCAGACGCCCCGTGGCGCGGGGACCGAGCGAATGCCTCTAGTGAATGCAACATTCGAACCCTCCCAAGTTGCCTGCCGTCGGGATCGAATCGCCATCGCCCGTCGACGGCGGCTTGCCACACGAATGTTCAATCTAAATATCTAGCTAAGGAGAAGAATGTAAATCAGTAGTCGTACGTACGGTATTTCACGAATTTCGGACACTGCATAAGGGAAAATACGTATACGGAACTGCCTGCCGCAGTCGCCGATCGAATGGCGGGGCCGCTCGGTTGAGCTAGTACTTTCCGGGCGATTCCGGAACTCAGTGCGACTCAACGCTGATTTTGCTATGAGAATCAGATAGATGCTAAACGCTGTACCGCGGTCGAACTCGCCGGGCCGCATGATCCCGTGCTCCGTTGGCCGATCTCCAGCGGCTGATCGACCGGCCCACGGCGAAGACCGTCACCCGCATCACCCGAGGGCGTCGTCGAACGGGAGTTACGGCGGGCAATTCGCCAAGACCGGCCTGGTGAAGCTGGCGACGGGAAATGTCGGCTTGAAAATCGCGTGACGGCGGGGGCGGGTCGGCTTGAATATGGGCCATGGGTGAGAAGGGGGTTTATTAGTTGTGTGATTACATGTAAAATACATCAATAATTACACGCAGAGGTAGGTGAAGTCAGCCGCGAATACACCGACTCACGCGTCGGCGAAGAGGGGGGCGCAAAGGGGCATAGTTGAGCGGAACGGGAGATAACACCAACTATTGCGTGCAGGCGCGCTTGCTCTTGGGCGCTGTTCGGACTCTGGCTCAGGGTCTCTGAACACTCACTCTCCGCCACTCTTTCGGACCGAGCGTTATTCTTCCTGAATACAATCACGGGGTAACGCCACAGGAATAAGTGAAAGCAAAATTTTGAAACTTAACGTGACGCGTTCTGTGTCACGTGATTTTATTTGCTGGAGGGGGTATGCAAATCAAAAAACTTGAATGGTTGCCGAGCTTTAACATCGGCACAGAGGAAATTGATAGAGATCATCGACAGATATTCGATATCGTTGTAAAAATACAAGAAGCGATCGAACGAGATGACTTGGACACATGTTCTAAGCTTGTAGAAAACTTTGTAAAAACGACAAAACTGCACTTTGAGAGAGAGATAGAATTTCTTGCACGCGTAGGATACGAGGATGTTGAAACGCATCGGAAATATCACGAGAGGCTGCTGTCGCGGGCAGTAAAGCTGGAGAAAAATTGCTATGAAGAAATTCATAGAGGAAAAATTGTGGATTGCTATTCGGATATCGTTGGCCTTCTGATCGATGACATTGTTCGGGGCGATCTCGAGTTCAAATCGTTCTTGCAGGAATACCAATCTTCTTCAAGCCCAAAACAGGACTCGGGGAGGCAGGGTCCCGAGACCTGAAGGAGGGTAAAGCGGCTTGCAATCGCGGAGTCGTTATATCGCGGTGTCGTTCGATCTTCCGTCGTCAGGACGAAGCGACCGCCAAACTCGTGCGATTGCGAATGGGCTGGCGAATAAACGTGACGACGCGCCGCGGTTTCGCAGACTATTCGCCCGACGCCCGCTGGCCTGACACCGTCGGCCAACGGCGCACGATCCGCGCCGTATGCCTCTCACGAGCCGATCGTCAGACGCCCTTGCACCTCCGCGCGCCACCTCCCTAGCCGGGCCTCGCCCAGCCGGGCACGACGCCCGACCCCGGCGCCCAGGGCGGCGATCACGGCGCCGTACGCGGCCGCGGTGACGGCACTGATCGAGAAGACGTTCAACACCTGGCCGCAGCGCGCCATCTGCGGCAGCGCCTTCGCCCGTGCCGTGAGGGGATACCGGGCTCGCGGCGGACCGCGGCCCGGCCCACCAGAAGCGGCGGCGCGCTCGCCCGACCGCTCAGCCGGCAACCGGCGATCGCCTCCGGTCCGCCATCCTGCGGCCCATGTCGGCCTGGTCGGCCGCGGTGAGCCGCTTGCGGGCCAGCGGCAGCACGGTGCCGTTCTCCCACGCCAGGTGACGGCGCTGAAAGACCGAGAAGGCCCGGGCCGCGTGGCCGAACTCAACGGTGTCCGCCGGCTGCGCCCCGGCCGCGATCGAGCGCAGCGGTTCCAAGAGCCTGAGTTGGTACTCCTGGTCGGCCTCGTGCTCGTCGTTGAGAAGAGCGAGGATGGTATCGATCTCGTCGTCGGGGGCGCAGCGGCGTTTAAGCAGCGGGAACAGGTCCTGCTCTTCGTCGGCGATGTGCAGCGGCAGCTCGCTCTCGAGGTAGCTCAGGGCGAAGGCGGCGTTTTCCTGGGCGTCCTCTGCGGTGCAATCGTTTGCCAGGCGTTCAAGCGCGGCGCACACCACCCGCAGGCGGTCGTGGTCGGCGAACAGGAACTCGATCGGGTGCCGGATGCCCTCCGGTCCGATGGCGGCCTTTTCCGGTCGATGGCTCGTTGGCTCGGTGGTCAATTTGCGCTCCCCTCCTCCGCCGTCACGGCTTGCCCGCCCGGTCATCCGGTACCGCGGCGGCCGGGGGCGGCCAAGGCGCTCAGGTGCCCACGCGCAGGGGGCTTACCAGGCCCCGCAACGTGGCGACGACGCTGAGCGCCGTGAGGCGGCCGGTTCGCGGGTTATCCGGCGACGGCACGTTCTCGATGTTCATGTCGAAGCTGGCGGAATCCGCCCTGACCTCGATGTGGTGGACGTTGCGATCGACTCCGGGATCGGCCCAAATCTCGAGACGGGTGCGCTCGGGGCCGATGCCGGCGAGGCTCAGTGCCGCGGCCACGTTGAGGTTGGCCGGAAAGCCCTTCGCCCCTTCGCCGGCGCTGCCCTCGAACAGCTTCAGCGGACGCTCGAGCCCGTCGAGCCGGATCCCGTGCTCTTCGACGTAGGGCGCGCCGGCGAGCGCCGAGGGCGGTTTGCGCGTGACCATTTTGATCGAGTCGACACGCCCCTCGGCGGCGGCGCGGACGGCGTCGAGCCCGAGCAGGGCGCCGCTGGGCACGACGATGCGGGCGCCGCATTGCGCGGCCAGGTCGATGAGGTGATAGTGAGAGAGAAGCGCGGCGACGCTCACCGGGACCAGGATGCGTCCTGCCCTTATCGCCGGCTCCGCCACCCTGAGGAACACCGCCGCCGGCGTGCATTCGACCACGATGTCGGCCACGCCGGCCAGGTCCTCCGGCGCGACGACCGAAACCGCGGTCTTGAACGCCTCGACCCGGCGCCGGGCGCGGTCACGGTCGCGCGCCGAGACCGCGGTCAGGACCAGCCCGGCAATCCCTTCATCGAGGCGCCGCGCCACCGTCATGCCAATGGCGCCGAGGCCCGCTACGCCGACCCGCGGGGAATTCTCTCCGATCACCCTCACGTCACACCTCGCAGAATTGTCATGCGGCCAGCAATGAGGTAAGACTCACGCTAGCCTGCCACGGGCGAACCCCGCAAGGGGCGCGTCGTGCGCATCGCGACTCAAGGGGGGGCGACGCGTAGAGCTATCGGATTTCGCCCCTCTGCCAAGCTGATTTCGATGAACTTTAGGGAGGAAACTATGAAAACGAAGCTTTCACTCACCACGTTCGTTTTTGCCGCCGCCGCGTTGGCCCTAGGCGCGGCGCCGGCCAAGGCGGCGGTCGACATTCCGTGCAGCACCGCCAAGCTGATCGTACCGTGGAAAGCCGGCGGCGGCACCCACGTGATTTTCTCGATTTTCGAGAAGACCATCCAGAACCTGGACGTCACGCCGAAGGTCAAGGTGGTGACCATTTCGGGCCAGAGCGGCAACAAGGGCGCCAAGGTGGCGGCCAAGGCGAAACCCGACGGATGCACCCTGTTCGCCATCCATCAAAGCGCGATCACAAGCTACCTGAACGGCCGCATCGATTTCCACTTCGACAAGTTCGACCCGGTCGCTCTCTTGACCTCGACGCCGGACATCGTCGGCGCCAGCGGCACGGTTCCCTGGAACACCTTCGAGGAGGTCAAGAAGGCGGCCTTGGCCGCACCGGGCACCATTACGGTCGGGGCCACCTTCGGTTCGAACAGCCAGTTCTATTGGTTGATGCTCGAGGAGCTGACCGGCATGAAATTCAAGTTCGTGCCCTATGACGGGACGCGCGAACGCATGACGGCGTTGCTTTCGGGCGCGATTCAAATGGGCGGTCTGAACGTCGCCTCGGGACGCAAGTATCTCGAAGGCGGAGATCTCAAGGGATTCGCCATCGCCGCCGAGAAACGCTCGAAGCACTTTCCCAACATGCCGACGCTTCAGGAGCTCGGCGTCAACATGATCTATGCCCTGGACCGGGGCATCGTCGTGCCGAAGGGAACGCCGGCCCACAAGATCGAGCATTGGGCGATGGTCTTCAAGAAGGCGGCCGAGGATCCGGATTTGCTCAAGCAGATGGACGCCAAGGGCTCGGAAGTGAACTGGGTCGGTCCGTTCGGCTACCGCAAGTGGGCCAACAAGGCTTTCGCCGATCACGAGAAGCTCGCGATCAAGATCGGTCTGTGGAAAAAGTAATAACCGCTCTAAAGATATCCCGCCGGCCCACACGCCTGGGGGTTTCCAGGAGCCCGTATAACGCTCTCTGAGCGCCTTCGGAGGCTGGGTAAGTTGGACCGAAAGGCCTCAAACGGGCCTCACGCAGCGTTACACGGTTTTCGTGGTATCACGCTTTCCCCTAGGGCATCCGGGCTTCAGTGAACCTCAAGCGTCACGGCGATGGCGCAGTGGTCGGAGAGCCGGTCCTTATAAGTGTATCGTCTTCCTGATAGACCAGCTGCTCGAAGCTGTAGGGCATAATCCATCGCGCGGCCGAACGGTCGAGCACGATGTGATCGATGAATAGGTCATACTCACGATCCCAGTTAGTCCCAACAGCGGACATTGCGGCTGGGAATATCCGATGAATGAACGCCAGACAACGCGGCTACGCGAGTTCCTATCCGACAAGCTTGTCGAGCTATGTGAACCGGATCAAGACGAGACCTGGGTACAGGAGCGTCGTCGATATCTCGAAGAACATTGGTATGACGACTTCTGTCTTCTTTCAGAGTTGGTTGAGTCGCCCATTGAACAGCAGCTTGGTGGCTACCTACTTTGTGTTTCGGATGGTTACACCGAGGTCACGGCAGATTTTTTGCCCGGTGCATTCCCCGACCCGGATTTTGGAACTTACTTTCGCTGTCAACAAGAATTGTACGGGTACCGTTCGGACTTCGTATTCAAGCTGAACTTCTTTGGAGACTGGAAATTATTGAACGTGGAATGTGATGGTCACCCGTTCCACGAGCGTTCGAAAGAACAGGCTGCCAATGATCGCAGGCGGGACAGACTTCTCGAATTCAAAGGCATACGAGTAATCCGATTCGCGGGGACGGAAATCTACAACAGTCCTCGGAAATGCGCCGCCGAGGTAGAAGCCATCTTGTCAGTCACAATGCGGGACCTTCTTGCCGAACACGGCAAAGAGATACGTCGTCGGCCGCCCGCTATTCCTGACTAGGACGACCACACATGACCACGGCTTCACGGTTCTGCGACGCGTGGTGATCGAGCATCAAGGTTCCTTTGTGGAGGCATGGAATGGGCATTTTGGCGGTCAGCGCGGATGAACGCGTGAAGGACGTGAGAATCGCCAAGGATTCGTTGTGTGTCGACCTGATGGATGGACGCACGATAACGGTCCCGCTTGCGTGGTACCCGCGCCTCGCCAACGCGAAACCTAAGCAACTGGCCCGCTGGGAGATCGCCGGCTCCGGCTACGGCATCCACTGGCCCGATCTCGACGAAGACCTCAGCACCGAGGGGCTGTTGCGCGGCGCGCCCGCGGCGAGCTGACCGCGCAGATTCGCTGCACCACGGCGGGGCGGGGGGTGGTTACTTCGAGGTCTTCGTAGGCGACGACGCGCAAGCTGCCGCGCACCGCCTCGAGCAGCTCGCCGGGGCGCAGCAGGTGATCGGGGTTGCGCGGCTTGCCGAGGCGCTCGTTGCCCTGGGCGAAGGTCTCGTAGATCAGCGCCCCGCCCGGGGCCACCGCCGCGACGAGGGCGGGAAACAGGGGCCGGTGCAGGTAGTTCGTCACCACCACGCCGCCGAACCGGGCGTCGGCGAGCGGCCATGGCCCGGTTTCGAGGTCGGCTTCGACGACCGTTATCTCGAGCTCGCCGGACGGCGGCTCGAGCCGCGACGTGTCGCGGTCGACGGCGGTGACCGGATGGCCGCGGGCGAGGAACAGCCGCGCGTGCCGGCCCTCGCCCGAGGCCACGTCGAGCACCGGCGCGCCCACGGGCACGAACGGGGCGAAGCGCTCGACCCACGCGGAGGGCGCCGAAATCGGCTTGTGCGGAGAGTCGCGGCCCAAGGCTTTCTCGTGTGTCTACCCATCACCCATGTCGCACGCTATCTTTTCGCATAACGGTACCGCCGTGTAATGGGTTTCTCCGCTCGCGCGGGAAGCGCGCGGCGCGCGTCGTGGGCGACGGAGCGAGTTGTTCCCGGCCCGCTTTCGCGGGTATGGTGCCTCGCTGTTCCGGTGACACGACACCGCGCTGAGCCCCGGGGGAGGATGGCATGGGTCTCTGGAGGATCGCATGAGTCTCTACAGTCAGCTTGCCGCCCGCGCCGAGGCGGGCAACCCGGTGCGCGCCGGGCTGATCGGCGCCGGCAAGTTCGGCACCATGTTTCTCGCCCAGGCGCGCCGCACGCCCGGCCTGCACGTCATGGCCGTGGCCGACCTCTCGCTCGAACGTGCGCGCGAGGCGTGCCGCCGCGCCGGCTGGCCCGACGCGGCGTTCGCCGCGGCCGATTTCGCCGCGGCGCGAAGCTCCGGCGCCACCTTCCTCACCGAAGACGCGCTGGCGCTGGCGGGCGCCGACGGCATCGACGTCGTCATCGAGGCGACGGGAAGCCCCGCCGCCGGCATCGCCCACGCGCTCGCCGCGATCGCCCACGGGCGACACGTCGTCATGGTCACGGTCGAGGGCGACGTGCTCGCCGGCCCGCTTCTCGCGCGCCGCGCACGCGCGGCCGGGGTGGTCTACTCGCTCGCCTACGGCGACCAGCCGGCGCTGATCTGCGAGATGGTCGATTGGGCGCGCGCCATCGGCTTCGACGTGGTGTGCGCCGGCAAGGGCACCAAATACCTGCCCGCCTACCACGCCTCGACGCCCGAAACCGTCTGGCGGCACTACGGCATGACGCCCGAGCAGGCGGCGGCGGCCGGGCTCAATCCGCAGATGTTCAATTCGTTCGTCGACGGCACCAAGTCGTCGATCGAGATGGCCACGGTGGCCAATGCCTGCGGGCTCACGCCGGCGTCCGACGGCCTCGGCTTTCCGCCGTGCACGGCGCGCGGCCTCGCCAACGTCTGCCGCCCCCGCGCCGACGGCGGCACGCTCGAGCGCAAGGGCACGGTCGAGGTGGTCTCGAGCCTCGAGCGCGACGGCAGCGAGATCGCCGACGACCTGCGCTGGGGCGTTTACGTCACCTTCGAGGCGCCCGACGACTACGTGCGCGCCTGCTTCGACGAGTATGGTCTGGCGACCGACGATACCGGGCGCTACGCGGCGATGTACAAGCCCTACCACCTGATCGGCCTCGAGCTCGGCATCAGCGTCGCCTCGGCCGCGTTGCGCGGCGAGCCGACGGGCTGCGCCACCGGCTTCCGCGCCGACGTGGTGGCGACGGCGAAGCGCGATCTGGCGGCGGGCGAGGTGCTCGACGGCGAGGGCGGCTACACCGTCCACGGCAGGCTGATGCCGGCCGCCGACTCGCTCGGCCTCGGGGCGCTGCCGCTGGGCCTGAGCCACGACGTGAAGCTGGTGAACGCGGTCGCCGCCGGCGAGGTGGTGCGCCGCGCCGACGTCGTCGTCGACGAGGCCGACCCGACCGTCG
>JADFMW010000058.1 GCA_022563655.1 Pseudomonadota bacterium | reverse complement strand
GATCTTGTCGTCGGGCGCGGCGAGACCCGAGAGGATGAGGATCGGCGTGCGCACCTTGGCCGCGCGCAGCCGGCGCAACACCTCGTAGCCGTCGATGTCGGGCAGCATCAGATCGAGAATGATGATGTCGTAATCGTAGAGCTTGCCGATCTCGAGCCCGTCCTCGCCCAGGTCGGTGGAGTCGCAGACAAACCCCTCGGATGCGAGCATCCGCTCGATGGCTTTCGCCGTCGATGTGTCGTCCTCGACCAGTAAGACCCGCACTGCAAATTCCTCTTGCGAATTCTTCTCAACAAAGCTTAACGTTAACCAGACACTTAGCCCCGCTGTGTAAAGAATTCGTTAAACGACGCGCAGGCAGTCGACGGCCCGCGTCCGGGCGCCGCGACGCGCCCGGACCAAAGGGATTTGGGCGGGGTTACGCCGAGGCCCGGCCGACGAGCCGCGTTAGCGCCTCGCGATATTTCTCGGCCGTCCGGGCGACGATGTCGGGCGGCAGCTCCGGCGCGGGCGCTCGCTTGTCCCAGCCGACGCGCTCGAGATAGTCGCGCACGAACTGCTTGTCGAAGCTCGGCGGACTGCCGCCGGGGCTGTACGAGTCGGCCGGCCAGAAGCGCGAGGAATCGGAGGTCAGCAGCTCGTCGATCAGGACCAGCCCGCCGTTCTCGTCGAGGCCGAACTCGAACTTGGTGTCGGCGACGATGATGCCGCGCGCCGCGGCATGGTCCCGCGCCAGCCGGTAGATCGCTACGCTCGCCGTCGCTACCTGGACGGCCGTCTCCTTTCCGACCAGCTCGACGGCGCGCTCGAAGTCGATGTTCTCGTCGTGCGCGCCGGCTTGAGCCTTGGTCGAGGGGGTGAACAGCGGCTCGGGGAGCCGCTCGGCCTCGCGCAGGCCCGCCGGCAGGGCAATGCCGCACAGCGCGCCCGTGCGCCGGTAATCCAGCCAGCCCGAGCCCGCGATGTAGCCGCGCACGATGGCCTCGATGGGCAATGGCTGAAGCCGTTGCACGACCACCGCGCGCCCCTCGAGGCGTGCCCGCTCGGCGGCGTCGGGCACGACGGCGTCGAGCGTGGCGTCGGTCAGATGGTTGGGAACGATGTGGCGGGTGCGGTCGAACCAGAAGTTCGACAGCGCCGTCAGCACCGCGCCCTTGCCCGGAATCGGGGTCGGCAGGACGACGTCGAACGCCGAGATGCGGTCGGTGGCGACGATGAGGAGGCGGTCCGCGCCGACGGCGTAGATGTCTCTCACCTTGCCGCGCATGAGCAGCGACAGGCCTGGCAGCTTGGATCTCGTCAAGGTCTCGGTCATCGATCGTCTCCCACGGCGTTGACCGTCACGGCGAACCTTGCCATAGCCGGCGCGGGCGGTGCGGTCAGCTCCGAGCATGTCGATTCCCGCCGCCGTTGTCACCTGCTTCGGCGCAGGCAGGAAATCGCGGCGCTCCGGTCTTGCTGGCCCACCGTAGAAGCTTGGCCGTCGTAAATGCCGGCGATAGCGTCGCGCCACCACTTGGGGCCGATCAGGCCGAGCATCGGCTGGCTCACGCTTTCGCGGACGCGCGCGATCCCGGTTGGGATTTGAACAACTGATATTTTGCCGTATATTGGGAATGCTCGCGTAGGAAACGATCCGGATTCCTGGAGGGGGGTTACGCAATGAGCAAGATTCTGAGCAAGATTCTCGAATCATTGACCAACACCATCGCGGCCGGCGTCGCGCTGGCGGCGGTGCTGTTCATCATCTACTTGGCGCAAGGCTTTGTCGCGTCCGACTTCGGCCCATTCTTCTTCCGCTGGCTTCACGTGCTCAGCGGGGTGATGTGGATCGGCCTGTTGTGGTACTTCAACTTCGTCCAGATCCCGTCGATGCCGAAGATTCCCGACGAGCAAAAGCCGGCGATCGGCAAGGTGATCGCGCCCGCGGCGCTGTTCTGGTTCCGCTGGGCGGCGATGGCGACGATCGTCACCGGCCTGATCCTGGCGGGGCTGAACGGCTACCTCGTCGACGCGATCATGATCGGTCAGGCCGACGGGGTGGCCAAGCACGCCGCCATCGGTATCGGCATGTGGCTGGGCGCCATCATGTGGTTCAACGTCTGGTTCGTCATCTGGCCGAACCAGAAGAAGGTGCTGGGCCTCGTCGAGGCGTCGGACGACGAGAAGAAGAAGGCGGTGCGCACCGCCATGCTGTTCTCGCGCACCAACACGTTGCTGTCGATCCCCATGCTCTACGCCATGGTCTCGGCGCAGAACCTTTTCTGATCTCGACGGCGCGACGGGTGACGCCGGAAAGGGGCCGCAAGGCCCCTTTCCTCTTCGCCGGTCGCCGGTCGCATTCGAGTCTCAGGGCACCGCGATCAGCGCCGCGGCGACCCGGCGCTCCTCGGCGAGCAGCACGTTAAACGTGCGACACGCGGCGCCGGTGTCCATGAACTCGGCCGCGACGCCGGCGCCCAGCAGACCTTCGCGGAGGCTTGGCGGGGCCGGCAGCGGGCGCTGGCCGCAGCCGACCAGGAGGAGCTCGACCTTGGGCGTCTCCGCCAGCACCTCTTCGAGGCTCGCCAGGGTCACCTCGGCGAAGCGCTCGACCGGCCACGGCGCGACGCGCTCGAGAAACACCAGCACCGAGCCGGTCACCCGCGCGCCGGCAATCCTGAAGCCGCCCTCGCCGTAGGCCTGGATCAGGCCACGCCCGGCCGGTATGAGAGGGGTGATGTCCATCGTCCGGTCAACGCCGCATCGCTTGCATCGGTTGCGCCACGGGCGGCGCGCGGCACACGCCGGGGCCCGCGCCGGCGATCAGTGGCGGTCGGAGCGCTTGCCGCCCTCGCGGCCGGCCGCGATCACTGCCGTATCCACCTCGCCGGCACGGTGCGGCTGCATCTCCAGGAGCAGCGAGACGGCGATGAAGACCGACGAGTAGGTGCCGACGACCACGCCCCACATCATGGCGATGACGAAGCCCGCGATCACCTTGCCGCCGAACAGGTAAAGCGCGAACAGCGCCAATAGCGTCGTCATCGAGGTCATCGTGGTGCGCGACAGCGTCTGGTTGAGGCTGAGGTCGGCCAGTTCCTCCATCGGCATTGTCTTGTACTTGCGCAGGTTCTCGCGCACCCGGTCGTAAACGACCACGGTATCGTTGATCGAGTAGCCGACGATGGTGAGGATGGCGGCGATGCTGGCGAGGTTGAACTCGATCGAGGTCAGCGCGAACAAGCCGATGGTGAGCGCCACGTCGTGCACCAGCGCCACCACCGCGCCGATGCTGAACTGCCACTCGAAACGGAACCAGATATAGAGCAGCATCAGCATCACGGCGGCGACGACCGCGATGATTCCGTTCTTGACCAGCTCGGCGCTCACCTTGGCGCCGACCGTCTCGACCCGGCGATAGACCATCTCGCCGTCGCCGAGCCCCGCGAGCGCCTGCTTGACCGCGCCAATCACGGCAAGCTTGGCATTCTCGTCGCCCTGCGGCAACGCGACACGGATCAGCACGTCGTTCGGCGCCCCGAACTCCTGCAACACGACCTCGCCGAGCCCGAGCCCGGCCAGCGTGCTTCGCATGCGCGCCAGATTCGCCGGCCCCGGCGTCTGCACCTCGAGCATGATGCCGCCGAGAAAGTCGATGCCGAGGTTCAGGCCGCGCACGAAGAACAGCCCCCCCGAGGCGACGACCGCCGCGAGCGACGCCGCGAAGAACAACCGGCGCAGGCCAACGAAATGGATGTGCGTCTCGTGCGGAATGAGGCGTAGGGGCCGCATCGTGCGCCTCGATCAGATCGGCAGCGCTTGCGGGCGGCGCCGGCGCAGCCAGGCGACCACCATCAGGCGCGTCACCATCACCGCCGTGAACATCGACGTGGCGATGCCGATGGAAAGCGTCACGCCGAACCCCTTGACCGGACCCGAGCCGAGACCGAACAACAGGATCGCCGCGATAAAGGTGGTCACGTTCGAGTCGATGATCGTGGTCAGCGCGCGCTTGTAGCCGGCGTCGACCGCGGAGAACGGCGTTCGGCCGCCGGCGACCTCCTCGCGGATGCGCTCGAACACGAGAACGTTGGCGTCGACCGCCATGCCGATGGTCAGCACGATGCCGGCGATGCCCGGCAGGGTCAGCGTCGCCTGCAGGAACGAGAGCGCGCCGGCGATCATTCCGATGTTGATCAAGAGCGCGATGTTGGCGGCAAGCCCGAACAGGCCGTAGCACGTGCCCATGAAGACGAGGACCAGGACCAAGCTGAGAACGGCGGCGATCTTGCCGGCGCGGATCGAATCGGCGCCGAGGTCGGGGCCCACGGAGCGCTCCTCGAGGATGGTGAGCGGCGCGGGCAGGGCGCCGGCGCGCAACAAGAGCGCGAGATCGGTCGTTTCCTGGACCGTGAAGCGGCCCGTGATGATGCCGCTGCCGCCGGTGATCGCGCTTTGGATGCGGGGCGCGCTGATCACCTTGTTGTCGAGCACGATGGCGAGTAGGCGGCCGACGCTTTCGCTCGTCACCTTGCCGAACTTGCGCCCGCCCACGGTGTCGAAGCGGAACGACACGATCGGCTGGCCGGTCTGAGGATCCATCGCCGCCTGGGCGTCGACCAGCCGTTCGCCGCCGACCACCACCCGCTTGCGCACCACGTACAGCCGCGGTTGGCCCGTCTGGTCGACCTCGTCGTCGGACGGGATCAACTCGGAGCCGGGCGGCAGCCGGCCGGCGAGGGCGTCGGCCAGCGAGGTGTTGGGATCAACCATCCGGAAGGCGAGCTTCGCCGTCTTGCCGAGCAACGCCTTGACGCGGTCGGGGTCGTCGATCCCCGGGATCTGAACCAGGATGCGGTCGCTGCCCTGGCGCTGGATCGTCGGCTCGCGCGTGCCGAGTTCGTCGATGCGCCGGCGCACGATCTCGATCGACTGGCTCACCGCCGATTCGCTCATCGCCTTCACCGCCTGCGGGCTCAGCGTCAGACTGATCTGGCCGTCGCCGCTCGTGGTCAAGATGATGTTGCGTTCGACGCCCGTGAGCACCTCGCGCGCCCGCGCGTCGTCGCCGGGATCGGTCACCCGGACGCTCACCCCGCTGGCGGTCACGCCGAGCCCCGTGTAAGCGATGCGCGCGCCGCGCAGCGCCACGCGCGTCGCATCGACCACCGCGACCAGGCGCTCGCGCACCACCGCGGCGATATCGACCTCGAGCAACAGGTGCGAGCCGCCCTGCAGATCGAGGCCCAGGCTGATCTGCTTGTGCGGCAGCCAGGTCGGCAGCGCCTCGGCCCGCTCGCGCGACACCAGGTTGGGCGCGGCGAACAAGAGCCCCAGGGCGCACAACCCGAGGATCATGTAGACCTTCAAGCGCGAGAAGTACAGCATATACGAAAAGCCTATGTGTTCTGTATTTTCAGATACTCGTCGTGGCCGAGCGAGTCATAAATTTTCCGCAGTTTTACATCCTTCAAAGTGTCATAGGCTTCCGTTATCTCCTCTAATTTAGCCTGCGCTTGAGAATCACTCGGGTTCGTATCGGGGTGGTATTTCTGTGCAAGCCTCTGATACGACTTTGAAATTTTCTCTCCCGCAGCCGTTCTTCGGACCCCAAGGACCGAATAGTAGTCCGCTTTCGCAGCTCGTTTCTCGGGGGCCGCTTTTTCTTTCTGTGGGCGCACCTCTTCACGAGCCGCCGACCCGGTGCGCGCCATCAGCTCGGCAACGGTTGCCTGGCGCACCCGCACGCGCACGTCCGGCGCGATCTCGACGATCAGCTCGTTGTCGCCCTCGACGCGGGTGACGCGCCCGACGATGCCGCCCCCGGTGACGATGCGGTCGCCGCGCCGCAGGCTGCCGATCATCTCCCGGTGTTTTTTCATCTTTGTTTGCTGAGGCCGAATCAGCAGGAAATAAAACACGACAAAAATCAAGAGAAACGGCAGCAGCCCCATCAAACCGCCCCCGAATAAGCCGCCGCCACCCGCGGCCTGGGCGTAAGCCGGTGAGATCAGCATCGAGGTGTCTTCCTTCGGTCGCTTCAGGTTCGCCGGACTATACCGCCCGCCCGCGGTTTTGCAAACCGCGGCGGTGGCGCTCCGGGCAGCACGGGATTGACGGAGCGGGCGCGTATGCTAGGGTTCCGCGCCGATTGCCACGCACCGGCCTGCGATGCCCGACCCAAAGCTCGAACCCCTGCTCCGTCGCATCGCCGACTCGCTCGAACGGGTCGCGCCGGCGCCTCCCGAGGACGCCGACCTCGGCGCCTGCGACGCCTTCGTCTGGCACCCCGAGAGCGCCGCGCTCGAGGCGGTGCGCCACGTCAACTGTGTCGATCTGAGCCTGCTCAAGGGCATCGACCGGGTGCGCGACATCCTGCTCGACAACACCCGGAGGTTCGCCACCGGCCTGCCCGCCAACAACGCGCTGCTGTGGGGCGCGCGCGGCATGGGCAAGAGCTCGCTCATCAAGGCGGTGCACGCCAAGCTCAACGGCGACGGGGCGGGCGCCCTGGCGTTGGTAGAGATCCATCGCGAGGACACCCCGTCGGTGCCCCGCCTGCTCACCCGGCTGCGCGGCGCATCGCGGCGCATCATCGTGTTCTGCGACGATCTCTCGTTCGAGGGCCGCGACACGAGCTACAAGTCGCTCAAGGCGATGCTCGAGGGCGGCATCGAGGGCCGGCCCGAGAACGTCATATTCTACGCCACCTCGAACCGCCGCCACCTGATGCCGCGCGAGATGATCGAGAACGAGCGCGCGACCGCGATCAACCCCACCGACGCGGTCGACGAGAAGGTGTCGCTGTCGGACCGCTTCGGCCTGTGGCTCGGCTTCCACGGCTGTACTCAGGAGGTCTACCTGGAGATCGTCGAGGGCTACGCCGGGCACTACGGGCTGAAGGCGGCGCCCGAGGCGTTGCGCGCCGAGGCCATCGAATGGGCGATGACGCGCGGCGCCCGGTCGGGCCGGGTCGCCTGGCAGTTCATCCAGGATCTGGCGGGCCGCCTCGGCGCGCGGCTCGACTGAGCGCCATCAGTTCAAGGCCAGGGATTTCACCGGATCGACGGCGCGGGTGCCCCGGCGCAGCTCGAAGTGGGTCTGGGGCGAGGCGACGTTGCCGCTGCTGCCGACGCGGGCGATGACCTGGCCGCGGCGCACGGCGTCGCCGCGGCGGACCAACAGCCTCTGGTTATGCGCGTATGCCGTCGTCCAGCCGCCGGCGTGGCGCACCAGCAGGAGATTGCCGTAGCCGCGCAGCTCGTTGCCGGCGTAGGCGACGACGCCGTCCTCGGCCGCCCGCACCGCGGCGCCGCGCGGCGCGGCGATATTGATGCCGTCGTTGTGCAGACCGTCCTCCTTCGGCCCGAAGCTTGACACCAGCTTGCCCTTGACCGGCCACAGGAAGTCGCGCCTGGACCTCGGCGGCGGCCTGGGGATCGGCTGCCTGGGGATCGGCGCCGGGGCGGCGGCGGGGCGGGATCGCCGCTGGGGCGCGGCGCCGACCCTGGCTGCCGGTTTCGCCCGCGCCACCGTCTTTACGGCGGCCGACGCGGTCGACGGGGGGGTCGCGACCACCGCGACCACTGGCACGCGTAGGCGCTGGCCCACGCTCAGCCGGTACGGCTCGCCGAGCCCGTTGGCGCGCGCGAGCACGCTCATGTCGACGCGGTAGCGCCGCGAGATGCCGTACAGCGTGTCGCCCCGTCGCACCTCGTGGAGACGCTCGCGCGGCAACACCAAGACCTGGCCGACCAGCAGCTTGTAAGGCGGGCGCAGGCGGTTGGCGTCGATCACCCCGCGCACGGAAACGCGGTAGCGGCGGGAGATGGCGTAGACCGTGTCGCCGCGCTTGACGATGAGGCGCACCGGCGCGACGGCGGCCGCCGGCGGCGCGACGCGGCCGGTCCCCGGCGTCTTGTATACGACGGGCGCAGGCGCCTGCCGTCCGCCGCAACCGGCGGCCAGCAGGACAACGAGCAGCGCCAGCCAGGACCGCCGTACAACCATCGCTCAATCCTCGCCGCCGTCGACCGAGCCGGCCACCAAGGGAACGAAGCGGACGCCGATCAGGCGCTCGATCTCGTGGCCGCGCTTGGTTCGCCGTACGAGCGTCAGCTCCTGGTCGATCAAGCCGGGACCGAGCGGCAGCACCATCAGCCCGCCGACCACGAGCTGCTCGACCAGGGCGGGCGGCACCTCGGGCGCCGCCGCGGTGACGATGATGCGGCTGAACGGCGCCTGCTCGGGCCAGCCCTCGGCGCCGTCGCCGTACCGCGTGAAGATGTTTTGCAGGCCCAGATTGGCGAGGCGCCTGGAGACCTCGCGATACAGCGGGCGGTGGCGCTCGATGGTGTAGACGCGGCGGCACAGCGGCGCCAACACCGCCGCCTGGTAGCCCGAGCCAGTACCGACCTCGAGCACGGTCATGCGCTTGCCCACCTCGAGCTTCTCGGTCATGTAGGCCACCACGTACGGCTGGCTGATCGTCTGCCCTTGGCCGATGGGAAGCGCCGTGTTGTCGTATGCCTGGGCAGCGAACTTGGGCGGCACGAACGCCTCGCGCGGGACACGCTCGAGCGCCGCCAGCACCCGCGTATCGGTGATGCCCATGCGGCGGAGCTCCATGATCAGCTGAATCTTTTTCGTCTCGGTGGTCACGGCACCGTCACCCAAGGCCATGCTCAGTCGCCCGGCGCGATGCGCTCGAGCCCGTCCATGCAGGGGCGCAGCGCCGGCGGAATCGTCACCGAGCCATCGGCTTCCTGGTAGTTCTCGAGCACCGCGATCAGGGTGCGTCCGATCGCCAGGGCCGAGCCGTTGAGCGTATGGACGAAACTCGTGCCGCGCTCGCCGGCGTCGCGGTAACGCGCCTTCATGCGGCGGGCCTGGAAGTCGCCGCAGTTGGAGCAGCTCGAAATCTCCCGGTAGCGCCCCTGGCCCGGCAGCCAGACCTCGATGTCGTACGTCTTGCGCGCGGCAAACCCCATCTCGCCGCCGCACAACAGCACCACCCGGTAAGGCAGATCGAGACGCTTGAGCACCTCCTCGGCGCAAGCCGTCATGCGATCGAGCTCTTCATCGGACTTCTCGGGCAGGCAGATGCTGACCAACTCGACCTTGGTGAACTGATGCTGGCGCATCATGCCGCGGGTGTCCTTGCCGGCGGCGCCGGCCTCGGCGCGAAAGCACGGCGTGAACGCGGTGACGCGGATCGGCAGCCGCGCCTCGTCGACGATCTCACCCGCGGTCAGGTTGGTCAACGACATCTCGGCCGTGGGTATGAGGTAATAGTCGTCTCTGGTGCGGAACAGGTCATCGGCGAACTTGGGCAGGTTGCCGGTGCCGAACGCCGCCGCCTCGCGCACGAGCAGCGGCGGGTTGACCTCGGTGTAGCCGAACTCGCCGGTGTGCATATCGAGCATGAAGGCGGCGAGCGCCCGCTCCATGCGCGCCAGCGCGCCCGAGAGCACGACGAAGCGCGCCCCCGACATGCGCGCCGCGCTCTCGAAGTCCATGCACCCGAGCGCCTCGCCGATCTCGAAATGCTCCTTCACCGTGAAGTCGAAGCCTCGCGGCTCGCCCGAGCGGCGCAGCTCGAGGTTGGCGCTCTCGTCCACGCCCTTCGGCACCGCCTCCTCGGGCGTGTTGGGCTGGCCGGCCAGCAACGCATCGAGCCCGGCCGCGGCGGTGCGCTCGTCGTCTTCGAGCGCGCGAATGTCGTCCTTGATCTGGGCGACCTCGGCCACGAGGTCGGCGCCGTCCTCGCCCCGGCCCTTCGCCTGGCCGATGGCCCGCGAGGCCTCGTTGCGCCGCCGCAGCAGCGCCTGAAGGCGTGTCTGCAGCTCCCGCCGATTATCGTCGAGGTCAAGGATTTGAGCGGCCTGTGACTCGAAACCGCGCTTCTCCAGCCCCGCGTCGAACGCGGCCGGGTCGGCGCGGATTGTTTTGAGGTCGAACATGTGAATCCGGGGAATCGAGGTTGGCCCTATATACGCCGGGCCGGCAACGCCGTCCACCGCCCAGGCCGTCGGCCGCGATCACGGTCGAGGTCGGTGCCCTAGACCGCGTCCTCGGCGCCGCCGTCGGCGCCTCCCTTGTCCCGGGCGGCCTCGCGCGCCGCGCGCCGCTTCTCGATCACCCGCACCGCCAGGATCGACACTTCGTAGAGCACGATGATCGGCACCGCCAGGCTGATCTGGCTGATCGGATCGGGCGGAGTGAGGATCGCGGCGGCGACGAAGGCCATCACGATGGCGTATTTGCGCTTCTCGGCGAGGCCCGCCGCCGACGTCAATCCGACGCGAGCGAGCAAGATCAACAGCAGGGGCAGCTCGAAGCTGATGCCGAAGGCGAAGATCAGCTTCATCACCAGCGACAGGTATTCGCTGACCTTGGGCAGCGACTGGATGGCCATCGTCTCGTTCGACGGCCTCGAGCTCAAGCGCCTCAGCGGTTGGGAGAACCGCCCGCAGCCCCTGAAGGCGGCTTTGGCGAAGGCGAGGTCCGCCCCAAGCTACGGCTTTCATCGCCTGGCGGAGTTGAAGGAAATCGACAATTGGCGAGACCGGGAGCGCGAGCACATGGCGCTGCTCGAGGCACGGTCGACCGGGGGCAGCGCCAGTCCATTCGGCGCCGCCGACGGAGGTGGGGAGGGGAGGAGCGCCTCGGAGGCCGCCCGCGCCTTCGACAACCTCAAGAACATGGTACTGAATCGGGCCGGGGGCACCGAAGTCGACTACGCAATCATGCTTCGGAGCCAGCTGCGCAGCGCGGCACTGGCTGCGGCGGCCGCCATGCGGGAGTTCGCGGCAGGCGATGGCCGTAAGGCTATGCTGCTGCTGGCCGGCGGCTGGCCCTCGTCGGCCCTCGAGTACGCGATTAGCGATGGCACCCAGACGACGAGTCTGATGCTGGACGCGAGTCTCACGCGTGCTCAATGGGAGGAGGAAGCGCCGCTACAGCCGATGACCGACACCGCCAATCTTCTAGGCTTTACCCTTTACCCGGTCGACATCCCCGGCTTTCAGCGCGCCGACACGATCGGGATCGGAGCGACCAGCGACTCGGCGTTTTCGATCGACCTCCAGGAGCCCACCGATCTGGGGGTGCCGCAGCGCCAGCGCGAGCTCTTCCATCACGACTCCCTCGATTTCCTGGCCTTCGAGACCGGCGGCGAGTCGCTGATCAACGCCCAACGCATGCATGCTCTTCCCGCCGTCTACGCGGACACGCGCGACTACTACTGGCTGGGTTTCAGCCGTAGTCGCGATGACAACGATCAGTATCACTCCATCGACATCGACGTGCTGCAGCCCGGGCTCAAAGCGCGAGCGCGCACCGGCTTTCTGGACCTGTCAGCGAAGACCGACGCAGATCGCCAGGTCGAGGCTGCCTTGTTCTTCGACAGCCTGCTCGACGCGGAACGCATCGAGCTGATCCTTGGCGAGCCTCTCGAGCCGTGGAAGAAGCGGCTAGAGGTGCCTCTCGACGTCCGCATCCCCCTCGACGCCGTGACCATGATCGAGCATGGCGGCACCTTCGTTGGCGAGCTGGAGATCCGGATCTCGGTGATGGACCAGGAGGGCAACAGAGCCTCGAGCGAGGTCAGAGCCGTGTCGATCCAAGGTGAAGCCCCGCCTCCTCCCGGGGCCTACTACACCTACTCGACCGTGCTCGAGATTCGCAACCGGAACCACAAGATCGTGGTCGGCGTGCAAGACATCCTCGGCGGCTCCTCGCTGGCGGGAACCATCCGGTTGCCCAGCTCCGCACGCTAGCTCCGGAAATGATGAATATCATTTCCTCCGCTAGCCATGCCTCCCGCCAAGGCGCCTTCGGCGCCGGCTCTTCTGGCTCCGGAAATGATGAATATCATTTCCTCCGCTAGCCATGCCTCCCGCCAAGGCACCTTCGGCGTCGGCTCTT
>JADFMW010000057.1 GCA_022563655.1 Pseudomonadota bacterium | reverse complement strand
GGCCCTGAGCGACATGACGAAGACGCTGTCGGAGCGCATGGACGCGATCGAGCGGTTCGCCGCCGACGTCGCCCACGAGATCAAGAATCCGCTCACCTCGCTGCGTAGCGCGGTGGAGGCGACGGCGTGCGTCACCGACCCCGAGCAGCAGCAGAAGCTGCTGGCCGTGGTGCGCGAGGACGTGCTGCGCCTCGATCGCCTGATCAGCGACATCTCCGACGCCTCGCGCCTCGACGCCGAGCTCGCGCGCGCCGAGCCCGAGCCCGTCGATCTCGGCCTCATGCTGGCGGCGTTCGTCGAGGTCCACCGGGAGACGGCCGCGGAAGGGACGCCGGCGCTGGAGCTGGAGGCCGCGGCGGACGTGCCGCTGGTCGTTTCGGGCGTCGAACGAAGGCTGGCGCAGGTGTTCGAGAACATCATCGCGAACGCGCGGTCGTTCAGCCCGCCGGGCGGCGCGATACGGCTCTCGGCGCGGCGCCTAGGCGACTGGATCGAGGTGGTGGTCGAGGACGACGGCCCGGGCATCCCGGCGGGCAAGCTCGGGGCGATCTTCGAGCGCTTCTACTCCGAGCGCCCGCCGGGCGAGAAGTTCGGCACCCATTCGGGGCTCGGGCTCAACATCGCCAAGCAGATCGTCGAGGCGCACGGCGGCACCGTCGTCGCCGAGAACCGCGGCGAGCCCGAGCAACCATCCGGCGCCCGCTTCGTCGTCCGCCTTCCCGCCTGACCCGCCTAACCCGCCTAACCCGGTGGCGCTGTGCGCGGAGCGCCTAGCGCAGGATCGTTTCGATCTCGGCGACCGAGGCGAGCACGAGGTCGGCCAGCGGCTTGAGCGTCTCGCGGTCGGTGACCCCGGTGAGCACGCCGATGGCGAGCCCGGCGCCGGCGGCGCGCGCCATCGCGAGGTCGTTCACAGCGTCGCCGACCACGGCGACCTCGGCCGCTTTGAGGCCGGTCGCGGCGCAGAACGCGCGCACCATGCCGGGGCCGGGTTTGCCGCCGTGGCCCGAGTCGGCGCCGGCGACGAAGTCGATGAGGTGATCGATCCCTGCGTTGGCGAGCCACTCCGCGGCCGCCGCGGCGCTGTCGTTGGTGGCGACGCCGAGCGCGAGACCGCGCGAACGCAGCCGCCCGAGCAGGGCGGCGAGGTCCGCCACCGCGGCGGGCGCGTGGGGCGCGAATGACATGAACACCCGGTCGACGCGCCCGACAATGTCGGGTACGGCGGCGAGCTCGGGCCGCGCCGCCCACCGCGCGAGAAGTTCGTCGGTGGTGCCGCTAGCGAGCGGCGAGGCGGGGTCGAGCGCGCCTGATTCGTCGTAGCCGCCGATCCGGAGCAGCCGCTCGGCGAGCGCCGGGTCGCCGGCGCTTTGCGCCAGATCGGACGCCGCCGCGCGGTACGCCGGCGGCCAGGTGGCGGCGAAGTCGGCGAGCGTGCCGTCCTTGTCGAACAGCACCCCGCGAATTTTTCCGCCCATGCGCGCCCGCTTGCTCATGGCGTGGTCAGCAGCCGGTGCACCTCGGCGCGCAGCGCGGGGACGACCTCGGCCTCGAACCAGGGGTTGCGCTTGACCCACGCCCGCGTGCGCCACGACGGATGCGGCAGCGGCAGGTGCTCGGGCAGGTAGCCGCGCCACGCCCCCACGGTCTCGGCCAGGCTCGCCCGCGCGCGCTTGCCCAAATAGTACGCCTGGGCGTAGCGCCCGACCAGCAGCGTCAGCTCGATACGCGGCAATAGCGCGCGCAGGCGGGCGTGCCACAGCGGCGCGCATTCCTGGCGCGGCGGCAGATCGCCGCCCGACTTGTCGCGGCCCGGATAGCAGAACCCCATCGGCACGATGGCGACGCGCGCGGTGTCGTAGAAGGCGTCGCGGTCGAGGTCGAGCCAGGCGCGCAGGCGGTCGCCGCTGGGGTCGTCCCAGGGCACGCCGGTGTGGTGCACGCGGGTGCCCGGCGCCTGGCCGACGATCAACAGGCGCGCGGCCGCGGCCGCGCGCAGCACCGGCCGGGGGCCGAGCGGCAGGACCGCCTCGCAGGCGCGGCAGGCGCGCACCTCGGCGAGAAGCCCGGCCAGCGGGTCGCGCGCGGCGGCGGTCACGGCGTGGCCGGAAAGAACCCGATCGCTCATGCTCTCCTTAGTCTTTTCCGCGGCTGTTCCGGCCTTTCCGCGGCCGAGGACGGCGGTCGTCATCTAGTGCTAACATCGCGCCAACCTCCGAGTCCATTCGCGAACCGTGACGGACATGGCGATCCGCGTCGTCGACATCTGCCGCTATCCGGTAAAGGGCCTGAGCGCCGAGCGCCTGGAGCGGGTGGCGCTCAGCCGGGGCGAGGGCCTGCCGCACGACCGGCGCTTCGCGATCGCGCACGCAGACGTGCGCTTCGATCCCGAGCGCCCCGAGTGGCTGCCCAAGACCAACTTCCTCATGCTCATGCGCGACGAGAAGCTGGCCCGGCTCCGCACCCGCTTCGACGACGAGAGCGGCACGCTCACCATCGAGCGCGACGGCAAACGGCTGGTGCGCGCCAAGATCACCGAGCCGGCGGGGCGCGCCCGGATCGGCGAGTTCTTCGCCGCTTTCATGGCCGACGCCGCGCGCGGCGCGCCCAAGGTGCTCGAGGCGCCGGGGCACACGTTCTCCGATGCTTCGCGCAAGCCCGGCACCAACACGTACAAGTACGTCTCGATCGTCAACCTGGCGAGCGTGCGCGAGCTCGAGCGGTTCGTGGGCCGCCCGGTCGATCCGATCCGCTTCCGCGCCAACGTCTATCTCGACGGGGCGCCGGCGTGGGCCGAGTTCGACTGGACCGGCCGCGAGATCGCGGTGGGCGGCACGCGCCTCTGCGTCGTAAGCCCGATCGACCGCTGCGCCGCGACCATGGTCAACCCCACGACGGCCGAGCGCGACCTCAACGTGCCGCGCGCGCTCAAGCGCGGGTTCGGCCACGTCGACATGGGCGTCTACGCTGAGGTGATCGCAGGCGGCGAGGTCGCGGCAGGCGACGCGGTCGACGTTGCGGGCGCGCCGCTCGGGACCGCCGGTCGGGCTCGCGCGCGAGCGAGGCGCATGAAATCGTCGTAAGGGCGCCGGGCGCGGGCGCGCCGCCCTCGGGCGCGTCAGCCGGGGCGCGTCAGCCGGGGCGCGGTGTGTGCCTGGCGCCGCGGCGCGCCGTGTCCGACTGAAGGGCGCTCATCTGCTCGCGGTCCATCATGCCGGCGGTGATCGCCGCCTCGAGCATGGCGGTCCGAACCTTCTCGAAAGCGCGCACCTCGATCTGCCGCACGCGCTCGCGCGAGATGTCGTAGACCTTGCTGAGCGCCTCTAGGGTGGACGGCGGATCGCCCAGGCAACGCTCGACGAAGATATGTCGCTCGCGGTCTTTGAGGCCTTCGAGCGCCGTCTCCAGGAGTTCGCGCCGCTTCTCCAACTCGTCGGCCTCGACGAGGGCCGTTTCCTGGTCGATCCCCGGCGCGACCAGGCGGTCCTGCCACTCGGTCCCGGCATCGCCCTTGAGCGGCGCGTTGAGCGACTGGTCGGGGCCTCTCATGCGCTGGTTCATCTCGATCACCGCCTCCTCGGGGACGTCGAGGCGGGTGGCGATCTCCTTGACCGCCTCGGGCGGCAGGTCGCCCTCGTCGATCGCGTTGATGCGGGTCTTGATCTGGCGCAATTTGAAGAACAGCTTTTTTTGCGCCGCCGTGGTGCCCGTCTTGACCAGCGACCACGAGTGCAGGATGTACTCCTGGATCGACGCGCGAATCCACCACATGGCGTAGGTCGAAAGCCGGAAGCCGCGCTCGGGGTCGAAGCGCTTGACCGCCTTCATCAGCCCGACGTTGCCCTCCGAGATCACGTCCTCGAGCGGCAGGCCGTAGCCGCGATAGCCCAGCGCGATTTTGGCGACCAGGCGGAGGTGGCTGGTGATCATGCGCCGCGCCGCCTCGGGGTCGCCGTGGTCGCGCCAGCGCCGCGCCAGCATGTACTCCTCCTCGACGTCGAGCATCGGGTACTTCTTGACCTCGGTGAGGTAGGCGCCAAGACTGCGGCCTTGGATCGATATGGGGAGCCTGGACGATGCCATTGTTTCGCTTTCGTTCGCGGACACGGGCCGCTCAGCCAACCACTTATGCACCCTCTGCGCGATGCTGGCAACGCCATTTCGACCCGGTGCTTCGGTGTTCGAGCCAGCGCTGCTTCGGTGTTCGACCCGGTGCTCCGGTGCCAGAGAAAGCCGAGAAAGCCGTATCATAGCATCTCTCCCTCCCCCTTTCCGTCATCGTCTGGCGGATGTCGAGTTTGCCGCCGTCGAACCGCTCCGCCGCCTTGGCCGGGACGGGTGTCGCGCCTGGGCGAGCGCGCGTTAACCCTCTTTCAAGACGTGCCCGCCAAGCTGTCACCCGCTCATCACATCTCCACTCGGGCATGGCATTCGTCGCGCACGGTTTGATCGCGCTTTGCTATCTCGCGCTCGCCGCGGTGATCGGCCTTGCCCTGAGCCGCGGCGGGGTGGGCGCGGAGCCATCGCTGGCGGCCCTCGGCGCCGGCGCGGTGCTGTTCGCCGGCGCCTTCCTGCACCAAGCCATGGTCGGCATGCGCCGCAACCGGGATCTGGCGGCGGTGCTGCACCGGATGGGCGCGTCGCAAACCAAGCTGGGGCACGCCCTGGCCGCCGCGCGCGGCGACGTCCGCCAGCTCACGGTCGCCTTCGACCAGGCGGCGCAGAAGCTGCCGAGCAGCGACACCGACGAGGTGATCAGCGAAATGCGCGTCTTGCAGACGCTGCTGCACCAGCTTTCGCCGCAGCCGGACGCCGCCGCCGCGGGCGAGGCGGCGGACCCGGAGGCGCCGGAGGGGCCTGCCCCGGCGGCGCCCGAGCCGCCGGCGGCGCTCTCCAGCGTCGACTTCGAGGAGGCGCTCGCCATCGTCAGCGAGGCGCTGCAGGACAATCGGATCGACGTCTACCTGCAGCCGGTGGTCAGCCTGCCGCAGCGCAAGACCGCCTTCTACGAGACCTTTACCCGCTTGCGCGCCGCCGACGGCACGCAGATCGAGCCGGCGACGTACCTCGACGTGGCCGAGCGCGCCGGGCTCATCTCGGTGATCGACAACAGCCTCTTGTTCCGCTGCGTCCAGCTCGTGCGCAAGACGCAACGGCGCAACCTGAACCGCGGCTTCTTCTGCAACATCTCGCCCCACACGCTACGCGATTCCTCGTTCTTCCCCGAGTTCATCGAGTTCATGAACCACAACGCCCGGCTCGCCGCCAGCCTGATCTTCGAGTTCGCCCAGTCGGACCTGGCGAACCACGACGACGGGATCGCGCGCAACCTCGACCGGCTCAGCGAGTTGGGCTTCCGCTTCTCGGTCGACCAGATCGGCTCGCTCGAGCTCGACGTCGAGGAACTCCTCGCGCGGCGCGTCTCCTTCGTCAAGATCGAGGCCGCCGCCCTGCTCGAGCAGCTGGCCGACCCGGAGTCGTCGCTCGCGGTGCATCGCATGAAGCAGGCGCTGGACGAGGCCGGGATCGACCTGATCGCCGAGAAGATCGAGCAGGAGCAGCAGCTCGTCGAGCTGCTCGACTACGGCATCGATTTCGGCCAGGGCTACCTGTTCGGCGAGCCGCGGCCCAGCCGCACCGACGACTAAGCGGCGCTTTTGCCCCTTTCCCTCGGCGCCTGGCCGTGGCACAACGGCGCGGCCCGGTCCGGGCGTCCTCGTTCATCGGCTGGCGATCTCATTTCGTGGCGGTTCCTGTTTATCCCGGCATGGCGGCCCTCGCCGCCGACTACGACGCGCTGATCGTCGACCTGTGGGGCGTCGTTCACGACGGCGTCGCGACCTACCCCGGCGCGCGCGACTGCCTGGCCAGGCTGCGCGATGAGGGCAAGCGCGTCATCATCCTGTCGAACGCGCCGCGGCGCGCCGCCCGCGTGGTCGCCGTGCTCGCGCGGTTGGGCGTCGAGGAGGGGCTGTACGACCGCGTGGTCACCTCGGGCGAGGCGACGCGCGCGGCGCTCGCGCGCCGTGCCGACCCATGGTACGCGGCGCTTGGGCGGGCGTATCTGTTCATCGGCACCGAGGGCGACGGCGGCCTGCTCGACGGCCTCGACTACCACGCGGCGGCGGACGCCGAGAGCGCGGATTTCGTGCTCAATACCGGACCCGCATACGACATGCGTGGCATCGAGGACTACGACGGCGTGCTCCGCCGGGCCCGCGCGCGCGGGCTGCCGATGGTGTGCGCCAACCCCGATCTCGCGGTGATCCGCGGCGGCCGGCGCGAGCCCTGCGCCGGGGAGCTCGCCGCGCGCTACGCCGCGCTCGGCGGCGAGGTGCGCCACCAGGGCAAGCCCTACCCGCTGATCTACGAGATGTGCTTCGAGGCGCTCGGCGACGTCGACCGCGGCCGCGTCCTCGCCGTCGGCGACAGCCTCGAGACCGACATCGCCGGCGCGCGCGCGGCCGGCATCGATGCGTTGCTGGTGACCGGCGGCCTGCTCGCCGACGCCTGGGGCGCGGAGCGCGCCGCGCCGCCCGATGAGCGGCGCCTCGCCGCCGCCTGCGCCGCCGCCGGCGTCACCCCCACCGCCGCCGTCGCCGCCTTCGTCTGGTAGCCCGCGCGGCGACCCGGAGCGTGTGCCGCACCCGGAGCGCGGCCCGCCCTCTATCGAGAGATTTTCGGTAACACGCGAACGCCGAGTTGGTAGGCAAACCCGCCTCCCAGCGAGCAGAAAGTTTGCGCATAATATCAACCCAGCAATTTTGGCTGTACACCTGGTTCAATAAGATGTAATAAGAAATAGCGTTGTTCTTGTTTCGTTCAGGAGGCTACAATGGCTGATAGGACTGCCATCGAATGGACGAACGCCACGTGGAACCCGGTTACCGGCTGCACGAAAATCAGCGCCGGATGCGACAACTGCTATGCGGAAAGGTTCGCCGAGCGCTTCCGAGGCGTGAAAGGTCATCCATTCGAGCACGGGTTCGACCTCACCTTGCGTCCCGAGCGTCTGGAGCAGCCCATCAAATGGCGGCGACCGAGGATGATCTTCGTCAACTCCATGAGCGACCTGTTCCACAAGCAGGTGCCGTCGGGTTTCGTCGATCGGGTCTTCGACGTGATGGAGCGGGCGGACCAGCATACCTTCCAGGTCTTGACGAAACGCAGCTCGCTCATGCGCCGCTACGTCAACACGCGATACGCGGGCGGCAAGGCACCGTTCCATATTTGGCTTGGCATCTCGGTCGAGGACGGAACCAAGTTGTCGCGTGTTCGCCACCTCCGGGAAACCGCCGCACGCGTCCGGTTCCTCTCCATCGAGCCGCTGATCGGACCGATCCCGCGGCTCGACCTCGACGGCATCCATTGGGTGATCGTCGGCGGTGAGAGCGGCCCGCGCGCGCGACCGATGCGCCCGGAGTGGGTTCGGCCCATCCGGGACCAGTGTTTGGCTCGCCGCGTGCCGTTTTTCTTCAAGCAGTGGGGCGGGTTCCGGCCAAAATCAGGGGGACGGACACTGGATGGACGCGAGTGGAGCGAGTTGCCAATTACGCGCATGGACAGTACCACGTCAGCCGCGCGATACGACGTTACCGCTGCGTAAATTCAACATGAGCTGACGGAACCAGCCGGCCCGATCCGACTTGAACGGAGGGAATTGATGGCGGCGCCGACATCGACAGTCTGGGAGCTTGAGCCGCACACCCGAGCGAAGCATGAAATTCTGAAGCGGTACCTTCAAGCGTGGGTGCCAATACTCAGTCACGGCAGGTTTCCCGAAATTCAATATATTGATGGTTTTGCTGGGCCAGGCCGCTATTCGAAGGGAGAGCAGGGTTCACCCATAATTGCGCTACGAGCAGCACTCGATCAACGTGTCAATATCCAGGCCAGAGTCCGTTTCCTGTTCATCGAAAAGGACAGGGAACGGGCGCGAGTTCTTCAGGAAATCGTCAACGGAATTGATCTGCCGAGCAACTTCCGGGTTGAAGTTGCGAGAGGCCAGACATTCGAGACGGCTCTTGCGAAGCGGCTCGAATCATACAGGAACAAAGGCCAATCGCTGCCGCCGACTTTCGCATTCATTGATCCCTTTGGTTGGCTGGGTGTACCGTTTTCAGCCGTTAAGGAGGTCATGAGTCGCCCCAGTTGCGAAGTACTCGTTACATTTATGTATGAGGAGATCAACCGTTTTATTGGCCATCCCGACCAAGAGAAGAATTTCGATGCTTTTTTTGGCACCAAAGAGTGGGGCACTGCCATGACGCTTGCTGATCCAAGAAGTCGCAATCGATTTCTTCATGATCTCTATTTGCGGCAGTTGCGGGAAGCGGCCGGCGCGAGGTACGTGCGGTCATTTCAGATGCGAAACGATAAAGACGTCACTGATTATTACCTTTTTTTCGGAACGAAAAACCTCCTTGGAATGGCAAAGATGAAAGAGGCTATGTGGAAGGTCGACGAGTCTGGGGAGTTCACATTTTCCGATGCCACAGATCAGGATCAGCTTGTCTTATTCGCAAAGAACCCAAATTTCGAGAATTTGCGTCGGCAGATCCTTGAGCGATTCCAGGGGCACGAGACAACCGTGGGGGAAATCGAGGAGTTCGTACTGGCTGAGACAGCGTTTCGCGAGAGGCACTACAAAGGTCAGGTGCTGAAACCGCTGGAAATGGCGGAACCAACTCAGCTCGAAGTAATCGATCCTCCAAAGAGTCGGAGAATAGGCACCTACGCGAATAAATTGCTACGATTGCAGTTCGCCCCCACGATTGCGTGAATGTCCATTGACGTGGAGAATTGGAAGCGTTCACACTTTGTGAGATCACAATCGCGCAAGGCCCAACAGACGTTCGTTCGATTGGCCCCGCCCACATTGACGGGGCTGGGGGCGTTCGCCATACTTTCTCTTGCGGGTGCGAAGAGGCATGGCGATGGGCGATTTTCCGGACAGGACGCTCGATGACTGGGCGAAGCTCGCGGCCGAGGAGTTGAAGGGCGGGGACGCGGACTCGCTTGGCCACGAGACCCTCGAGGGGATTCCTATCAAGGCGCTCTATACCGCCGCCGACCTCGAGGGGATCGAGCATCTCGGCGGCCTGCCGGGCTTTGCGCCGTATGTGCGCGGGCCGCGCGCGACGATGTACGCCAACCGGCCGTGGACGATCCGCCAGTACGCCGGCTTCTCGACCGCCGAGGAATCGAACGCCTTCTACCACCGCGCGCTCGCCGAGGGCCAGAAGGGGCTCTCGGTGGCGTTCGACCTCGCCACCCACCGCGGCTACGACTCCGACCATGCGAGCGCCGTCGCCGACGTCGGCATGGCCGGCGTCGCCATCGATTCGGTCGAGGACATGAAGGTGCTGTTCGACGGCATCCCGCTCGACCGCATGACCGTGTCGATGACCATGAACGGCGCGGTGCTGCCGGTGCTCGCCGCCTACATCGTCGCCGCCGAGGAGCAGGGCGCGCCGATGGCGACGCTCTCGGGCACCATCCAGAACGACATCCTCAAGGAGTTCATGGTCCGCAACACCTTCATCTATCCGCCGGCGCCGAGCATGCGCATCGTCGCCGACATCATCGAGTTCGCCGCCGAGCACATGCCGCGCTTCAACTCGATCTCGATCTCGGGCTACCACATGCAGGAGGCGGGGGCGACGGCGGTCCAGGAGCTCGCGTTCACCCTCGCCGACGGGCTCGAATACGTGCGCGCGGCGCTGGCGCGCGGCCTCGCCATCGACGATTTCGCTCCCCGGCTCTCGTTCTTCTTCGCCATCGGCATGAACTTCTTCATGGAGATCGCCAAGCTGCGCGCCGCGCGGCTGCTGTGGGCGCGCCTGATGCGCCGCTTCGAGCCCCAAAACCCGGCCTCGCTGGCGCTGCGCACCCACTGCCAGACCTCGGGCGTCTCGCTCACCGAGCAGGAGCCCTACAACAACATCGTGCGCACCGCCTACGAGGCGCTCGCCGCGGTGCTCGGCGGCACCCAGAGCCTGCACACCAACGCCTTCGACGAGGCGCTGGCGCTGCCCAGCGACGCCGCCGCGCGGGTGGCGCGCAACACCCAGCTCATCCTTGCCGAGGAGACCGACATCACGCGGGTCATCGACCCGCTCGCCGGCAGCTACTACGTCGAGCGCCTCACCGCGACCCTCGCCGAGAAGGCGTGGCAGTTGATCGAGGAGGTCGAGGCCATGGGCGGCATGACCAAGGCGATCGAGGCCGGCATGCCGAAGCTGCGCATCGAGCAGAGCGCGGCGCGGCGCCAGGCGCGCATCGACCGCGGCGAGGAGGTGACCGTCGGCGTCAACAAGTACGCGGCCGCCGAGGAGCATCCGATCGCGGTGCGCAGCATCGACAACAGCGCCGTTCGCGCGGCCCAGCTCGCGCGCCTCGAGGCGCTGCGGCGGGGGCGCGACGAGGCCGCGTGCCGGGCGACGCTCGATGCGCTCGTCCAAGCGGCGGAGAGCGGGGGCAACCTGCTCGCGCTGGCCATCGAGGCGGCGCGCGCGCGCGCCACGGTGGGCGAGATCTCGGCCGCGCTCGAACGCGTGTTCGGGCGCTATCGGCCGACGACGCGGACGATCTCGGGCGTCTACGGCGCGGCCTACGCCGACGACGCGGTCTTCACCCGCATCCAACGGCAAACGGCCGACTTCGCGGCCGAGGAGGGCCGCCGGCCGCGCATGCTGGTGGTCAAGCTGGGGCAGGACGGCCACGACCGCGGCGCCCACGTGATCGCCACCGCCTTCGCCGACATCGGCTTCGACGTCGACCTCGGGCCGCTGTTCCAGACCCCCGAGGAGGCCGCCCGCCAGGCGGTCGAGAACGACGTCCACGTCGTCGGCGTCTCGACCCAGGCGGGCGCCCACAGGACGCTGGTGCCCGAGCTCATCCGGGCGCTGCGCGGCGGCGAGGGCGATGCCTTGGTCGTCTGCGGCGGCGTCATCCCGCCGCAGGATTACGACGAGCTGCGCGCCGCCGGGGTGGCCGCGATCTTCGGGCCGGGCACCAACGTGCCGGCCGCCGCGGCCGAGGTCTTGGCTCTTATCCGGAAGCGGCGCAAGGCGGCCTGAGCGCCGCGGTAGCGCCGCGGTCAGGCCGCCGGAAGCGTGCGGAGCTTGCCGAGTCCGCCCAGACGCCCGGACGCGGGGCGCCCCGCCTATTCGGACGCAGTCGGCTCGGCGGTCTCCGGCGGCGCCGCGGCCTTGGGCTTCCTGCCCCGGCGCGCGCGCGCGGGTTTGGCGACAGCCGTGCTTGCCGCGGACGTCGCCGCCGGAACACCCTCGGGCCAATGCCCGAAAGGAAACGGTTTGTCGTCGGAGTGATAGCTCAGGAACACGATAATCTCGTAGATGTAGGCGCCGATGCCTTGGCCCAGCGTCCGCAACCGCTCGTTGGACTGTCCGGTGAACAGCTGGAACAGGAACTGGACGAGGACGACCACCCCGAGCACGAGCTCGGCGACGTTGAACGCGACCACGAACAGGATCATGTAGACGAGCCGCATCCACGTCTTGGTATTGGTCAGGTTCTTCCTTCTGGTCTCGTCCATCGTTTCCGGTCCGTCTGGGTGGGGCGATTGATTTCTCCATTAGACGGCGATTCGAGGCGACTATGCAAGCACTTGTGCGCTCCGGCGCCAACCGCGCCGCCGCCGCGGCACGATGTATGCTCGCGCCCCGGGCCGTGAGACTTTCGCCATGAGCGCCGCACGCGCCAAGCCCGAGGCCCTCGCCGCCGGCGTCATCGGCGGCGACCGGCGGGCGCTGGCGCGCGCCATCACCCTGATCGAATCGACCCGCGCCGACGACCAGGAGCGGGCGCGGACGATGCTCGCCGAGCTCTTGCCGAGGACCGGCGAAGCGGTGCGCATCGGCGTCTCGGGCGCGCCGGGGGTGGGCAAGTCGACCTTCATCGAGGCCTTCGGGCTGCACCTGATCGAGCGCGGCCACGGGGTCGCCGTCTTGGCGGTCGACCCTTCAAGCCAGCGCTCGGGCGGAGGCGACCGCGGCGCCAAGACGCGAATCAGCGGGCTGGCGCGGCACCCG
>JADFMW010000056.1 GCA_022563655.1 Pseudomonadota bacterium | reverse complement strand
TGGTGCGCACGGGCTCTTGGCCGCGCACGGGCTACACGGGCTGGGTTGCGCCGCAGCCAAGCGCGGGACGATGCACTTGCTCGCCGCCGCCGCCGCGCACGGGCTGCACGGACTCTTAGCCGCGCACGGGCTGCACGGACTCTTAGCCGCGCACGGGTTGCACGGACTCTTCGCCGCGCACGGGTTGCACGGACTCTTCGCCGCGCACGGGTTGCACGGGCTCTTCGCCGCGCACGGGTTGCACGGGTTCTTCGCCGCGCAGGGATTGCACGGGCTCTTGGCCGCGCACGGGTTGGCCGCCGCGCATGCACTGCACGGGTTCTTCGCCGCGCAGGGATTGCACGGGTTCTTCGCCGCGCAAGGGTTGCACGGGTTCTGGGCCGCGGCCACCTGGTAAGACGATTCGGCCTCGGCCTGCGGGGTGCCGCCCGCCACCGTAAGCCCCACCCCCACGCTCATCACAATGGGGATGAAGGTGGTCGAAAGGAGGCGGTTGTGTATCGACATGGTTAAGGCGCCTCGCCTGGCTATTACGACTTCGGCTTGCAGGGGTTGCAGGGATTGCAGGGATTGCACGGGTTCGTGGCCGCGCACGGGTTACACGGGTTCGTGGCCGCGCACGGGTTACACGGGTTCTTGGCCGCGCACGGGTTACACGGGTTCTTGGCCGCGCACGGGTTACACGGGTTCTTGGCCGCGCAAGGGTTACACGGGTTCTTGGCCGCGCAAGGGTTACACGGGTTATGGGACGCGGCCACCTGGTAGGGCGAATCGGTGGCTGCCTGCGGGGTGCCGCCCGCCACGGTAAGCCCCACCCCGAAGCTCATCACGATGGGGATGAAGGTGGTCGAAAGAAGCCGGTTGCGTATCGACATGGTTAAGGCCTCGCCTGTAAGTTATCGAGAAGGATCGCACGAGAGAATAAGGGCTGGCGCGGCGCCAACAAAGCCCTTTGCACCGTGTTCACCATAATTTGATCCGGCGTTATCCGGCGGCTTGCCTGGCTCTTCGCCCTAAAAAGACGCCCCCAGGCGGGATCCGGCCAGGCCCGGCGGAGCCTTGCTGTTCACGGCGCCGAGGGCCTTTCGACCTCGGTGACGAACAGACGGAAACGGCTGGCGCGCGCGGCGCGGTTGATGAGGGGCGCGGCGGCGGAGCCCGGCGCCATGGCGCTCAGCAAGGCATCGTAGACCTGGTTCATCGTCGTCGTCGGGCATGACCTCCAACCACAGCCGGGCCCTGGCATAGCCCCGCCACGGCAAGGCGGGGGCCACGGTCTCGCCCGGCAGCATGCGGGCGTCGAACTCCTCGACCCACCGTCCGCCATGGTGGACGACCGAACGCTGGATGACGTGGCGGACGGCGGTCGCCGGCGCCTCCCGGCCGTCGGCGTCGAGCGCCACCGCGCGCATCTCCACCCGCGGCGTAACGTACGTGGGAAAGGCATGTCCGACGCCGCTGTTGGTCAAGCTGAAGCGGGCTTCGTCGACGGTGGCGGAAAAGCGAGTTTCAATATAGTTTCAATCGTATTCTGAGATAACGAAAAACTGTATACTGTCCCCAGTTAACGTCCCCGGTTGACCGGAATGAATCTTCTTGGCAACGCACCGATCTACCCCGGACGCCGAACCTCGAGGGCGCGGCGCGGTCGATCGCGCACAGGCATGGGGCCGTGCCGCGGCGCCCTCGCCCTCGCGCTGGCGCTGGCGGGCGGCGTCGCGGCGTGCGCGGCGCAACCCATGCCCGAGGCCGTCGCCATACCCGCCGGTCCGTTCATCGCCGGCTCCGACGAGGCCGAGCGCGAAGCGGCTTACCGCCTCGACGAGGCCGCCTACGGCCACGGCGTCACCCGCCAGCAGCGCTGGTATGCCGGCGAACGCCGGCGCGCCATGGCCGAGACCGGCGCCTACGTCATCACCCGGACGCCGATCACCAACGCCCAGTACGCGGCGTTCGTCGCCGCCACCGGCCACCCTGCTCCGGACGTCGACCCCGCGACCTGGAAGAGCTACCGCCTTGCCCATCCCTATGCCCGCACCCGGCGTTACGCCTGGGTCGACGGCCTGCCGCCCCGGGGCATGGAACGGTACCCGGTGGTGCTGGTCTCGCACGGCGACGCCCTGGCCTACGCCGCCTGGCTCGGTCGCGAGACCGGCCCCGAGATTGGCCGGCGCTGGCGCCTGCCCACCGAGCTCGAGTGGGAGAGGGCGGCGCGCGGCGACGGCGGCCGGCGCTTCCCGTGGGGCGATCAGTTCGACGCCGGCCGACTCAACAGTCACGACGCCGGCCCGTTCGCGACCACGCCGGTCGGCGCCTTCCCCGGGGGCGCGAGCCCCTTCGGCGTGCTCGACGCCGCCGGACAGGTGTTCGAGTGGACGGCCACGCCGGCCGGCCGGCCCGGCCGCTACATCGTCAAGGGCGGCTCCTGGGACGACAAGGGCTGCGGCGTCTGCCGCCCGGCGGCGCGGCACTCGCGGCCGGCGGGTCTCAAGCACATCCTGATCGGCTTCCGGCTCGTCGCCGCGGCGCCCGGCGCCGACTGATCGCCTCCGGCTCCGCGCTCCGGCTCCGCGCTCCGGCCCCGCGCCAGCGGGCGCCAGCGGGCGCATGCAGCGTTGCATTGGCCGGCGCGCGTGACTATTTCACTTGGACGGTTGGACCATCAAGGGTGCAGGCGGGGGCCGACGAAGAGCGAGCCATGGTAACGCTGAAGGAGCTTTCGCGCGGCGAGCTCGAGACGATGCTCGCCGCCGGCGAAGAGATTCTCGAGTGCTATCGCGTGCTGGGCCATACCAACGACAACATCGTCGGCGAGGTGCTGCGCGACCAGGGCAAGTTCTACGAATGGGACCATTACCCCAAGGGCGACGTGTACGACCACGAAAGCCACGCCCAGTACTACTATCACGCCCACCCCACCGAGCTGCGCGGCGGCGAGCACGGTCACTTCCACACGTTCCTGCGCGCCAAGGGCATGCCGCGGGGCGTCGCGCCGGCGCCCCACGACGACAAGGCCGAGTGGCCCGCCGGCGAGGATGCGCTCAGCCACTTGGCTGGCGTCTCGATGGACAGCAAGGGTTTTCCCATCGCCCTGTTTTCCACCAACCGGTGGGTCACGGGCGAAACCTGGTACGCGGGCCGCGACGTCCGCACCATGCTCGACCGCTTCGTCATCGACCACGCGCGCCCGTCGTGGCCCGTGAACCGATGGATCACGGCGATGCTGCGGCTGTATCGGCCGCAGATCCGCGAGCTGGTGACCGAGCGCGACGCCGCCGTGGAGGCTTGGCGCGGCAAGCACTCCGACCGCGACGTGTTCGAGGATCGCGAGCTCGAGATTACGTCGCGAACCTCGATCTCGGTTGACGAGCAAATCGCCGGGGTGCGGGCGGCGCTGGGCTGAGGCCCGCAAAAAAGCCGAAAAAGCCGAATAAAGTCGAATAAAAGCCGAAAAAAAAGCCGCCTCGCCTGGAGGGGGGCTGAGGCGGCGCCGCCCGGCGCTGGACGCGATGCAAATGAAGGCTTGCACCACAGAGGAGGATACCTACTAGCGGCCCGCCGGGCGAGTTGAGCGATCATGTCTACGCCGAAACACCCGCCCGTGAAAAGGGCTGGGAGAAGGGCCTCGCGAGGATGTGATCGGTCGTGAAGCGGGCTGTCGCGGCGAGGCGGCCGCCGCCCGCGTTTACCGCCCGCGGATACCGCCCTCGTATGCCGGCCTCGTAAACCGGCCGCGACTGCCGCGCGAGAAGTCCATCCCGGCCACGGCGGCGGAGCGGTTTGGCGGCGCTGAACTTGACATCCGCCAGCCGATTACAGAAGGGTGATGGGGTTTGGCTGCCACAGATTCACGTAATCCCACGAAGATGCCCGGGCTGCGCCTCGCCTTCATGGGGACCGCGGCGTTCGCGGTGCCGGCGCTCGAGGCGGTGCGCGCCGCCGGGCACGAGCTGGCCTGCGTCTACACCCGGCCGCCGAGCGCCGCCGGCCGCGGCCACAAGCTGACCCGCTCGCCGGTCCACGACGCGGCCGAGCGCCTCGACCTTGCCGTGCGCGCGCCGGCGAGCCTCAAGGACGCGGCCGAGTGGCGCGCCTTCGCCGAACTGGGCTGCGACGCCTGCGTCGTCGCCGCCTACGGGCTGATCCTGCCCCGGGCCGTGCTGGAGGCGCCGCGGCTCGGCTGCGTCAACGTGCACCCCTCGCTGTTGCCGCGCTGGCGCGGGCCGGCGCCGATCCCGCGCGCGATCGAGGCCGGCGACCGCGAGACCGGGGTGACGATCATGGCGATGGACGAGGGCCTCGATAGCGGCCCGATCCTGCTCGTCGAGCGCGTGCCCGTGGCCGCCGACGCCACCGCCGGCAGCCTCCACGACACCCTGGCCGCGCTCGGCGCCCGGCTCGTCGTTCGGGCGCTCTCGGGCCTGGCCGCGGGCACGCTCGAGCCCAGGCCGCAGCCGGCCGAGGGCGTCACCCACGCCGCCAAGCCGGGCCCGGCCGAGGGCCGCCTCGACTGGCGCCGCCCGGCGGCCGAGCTCGACCGCCAGGTGCGCGCGTTCAGCCCCCGGCCGGGGGTGCATTTCGAGCTCGCCGGACGCCCGGTCAAGGCGCTTTCCGCCGAGGTCGCCGAGGGCCGCGGCGCGCCGGGCACGCTGCTCGCCGACGACTTCACCGTGGCCTGCGGCGAGGGCGCGCTGCGGCTCACGCGCGTCCAGCGCTCCGGCCGCGCGCCGACCGACGGCGCCGCCTTCCTGCGCGGCGCGCGCGTGCCGCTCGGCGCGGCGCTCGGCGCGGCGCTCGCCTGACCATGGCGCGCTACAAGCTCACCCTCGAGTACGACGGCGCCGGCTTCGTCGGCTGGCAGCGCCAGGACAACGGCCCCTCGATCCAGCAGGCCTTGGAGCAGGCGGTCGAAAGGTTTTGCGGCGAGCGCGTCACGGTCGCCGCCGCCGGGCGCACCGACGCCGGCGTGCACGCCCTCGGCCAGGTCGCGCACGTCGACCTCGCGCGCCCCCGCCCGCCCGACGAGATACTCGGCGCCCTGAACCACCACCTGCGCCCGGCGGCGGTCGCGGTGCTCGCGGTCGAACCGGTGGACGACGACTTCCACGCCCGCTTCTCGGCGCTCGAGCGCGTCTACCGCTACCGCATCGTCAACCGGCGCGGCCCGCCGGCGCTCGACCGCGGCCGCGCCTGGTGGGTCCCCGCGCCGCTCGATCACGAAGCGATGGCGACGGCGGCGCGCGTGCTCGTCGGCGACCACGACTTCTCGACCTTCCGCGCCAGCGACTGCCAGGCCGCCTCGCCGGTCAAGACGCTCGATGCGCTCGAGGTCGAGCGCCACGGCGACGAGATCGCGATCACCGCGCGGGCGCGCTCGTTCCTGCAGCACCAGGTGCGCAACATGGTGGGCTCGCTGGCGCTCGTCGGCGAGGGCAAGTGGACCGCCGCCGACCTCGCCGCCGCGCTCGCCGCCCGCGACCGCCGCTCGGGCGGCCCCGCCGCGCCCCCCGAGGGCCTCTACCTGGTCGCCGTGCGCTATTGAGGGGGGCGGTACGGTGGACGCCATGACGCACGACCGCGACATCGCCGCGGTGCCGGCGTTCTGGTTCGAGGAGCTTCGCCCCGAGCAGTGCCCTCACCTTTCGGGACCCATGGCAAGCGTGACAAGTGACCCAGTTGGGCTTATATAGTTGATCAGATGGTATACCTCCGTACCACAGCGCCATGATCGCGGCCGAGAAGATTGCCGACGCGCTTGGCGGAGAGCGCGTTCTTCACCGCAAGATCCGCGACTACGCCGATCTCGACCGCGGCGTCCGCGAGCGCTTGCCCTTCGCCGCGCTCAGGCACCTGATCGACAGCGGCAGGCTCTCGGTCGGCGAGGCGAAGAGGTACCTCATTCCGTCGAGCACCTATGCCCGGCGCGCCCAGAGCAAGCTGCTCAGCGTTGCCGAGAGCGAAAAGGCCGAACGCCTCGCCCGCGTCTTGGCGACGGCCGAGGAGGTGTTGGCGAATGCGGACAAGGCGCACCGCTGGATGCGGGCGCCCAACCGCGAGCTCGACGGCAAGAACCCGCTCGAGGTTGCCGCCAGCGAGCTCGGCGCGCGCCAAGTCGAAACCATTCTCTGGCAGGTCGCACACGGCATCCCCGCCTGATGAAGGCTTGGCGGGTCGCCAAGGAGCCTTTCGCGGCGCTCGACGGCGAAGGGGCAAGGCTCTACGGCGGTCGCTGGAACTCGCCGGGCCGTCCGCTCATTTACGCGGCGGCGCATCTTTCGCTCGCGCTGATCGAAATGCTCGTCCGTCTGCCCTCGGGCGACATGCCCGACGATTACGTTCAGATCGAGATCGCCATCCCCGACGACGTTGCCACGGAGAGTCCCTCCGACCTCCCCGGCGCGCCCGCTCCCGGCTCGAGCTCGAGCCGCGGCTACGGCGATACGTGGCTTGCGGAGCGGCGGACCGCGGTCTTGCTCGTGCCTGCGGTCACGGTTCCCCAGGAACACAACGTGCTGATCAATCCGCTACACCCCGACGCGAGGCGCATCACGCACACCGCCCCCGATCCGGTGGTCTGGGATCAGCGTTTGTTTCAACGCCGAATGAGATGAACGGGTCTCTTCATCTCGACCCCGACAAGCCAAGGGTTGGCAGCGATGACGACCGGGGCTCGGAAGGCCGCGCGGAACGCGCCTTCCTCAGGCAGCCCAACTCGTCGTTCTGACCGGGCGGGGTCTTGTCGTGCGCGCGTTCCTCAAGCGCCGCTCAGGCGGCACGATCGTCCTTCATCTTGATCAGCGACTCGGCGGGGATGCCGAGCCCGGCATGAAGCCGCCGGATCATCTTGAGCGTCAAGGGGCGCTTGCGGTTGAGCACCTCGTAGACCCGGTTGCGGCTGCCGATAAAAGACACGAGATCGCTGGGCCTAAGGCCCTTGTGTTCCATGTGGTACTTGATCGCCTCGACCGGGTCAGGCAGATCGAGGGGGTAGTGTCTGGCCTCCCAGGCTTCGACCAGCGTGACCAGCACATCGAGCCGGTCGCCCTCGGGCGTGTTGCGTTTGGCGCCCATCAGCTTCTCGCTCTCCTTGAGCGCCCGACGGTAATCGCGCTGCGTCTTGATCGGGGTAATGTCCATCTTCGTTTCCTTCAAATCGTCTGGACGTCGATCTCGTCGTACTGCTTGTGCGTGCCGATGAATCGTATGTGGACCACCCGATAGGGAAAGTTGATCCAAACGACGATCCGGTACTTGTTGCCGGCGGGCACGCCGCGGGAGCGGCGTCGGCGAGGCTTAACAGGACGAGGGCAAGCAGCCGCTTGGGGCGCGCCCCTACTCGGTCTTGGGCAGCGGCGGGGGGGTGTCGGCGAGGGTGCGCAGATACGCGATGAGGTCGGCGCGGTCGGCCGGCTTCTTGACGCCGGGGAAGCCCATCCTGGTGCCCGGCGCGTACGTCTTGGGACTGGCGAGAAACGCATCGAGTTCGGCGTAGCCCCAGGCGCCGTCCAACCCGGCGAACGCGCGCGAGTACTTGAAGCCTTCGCGCGCCGCTTGCTTGGCGCCGACGACGCCCCACAGGTTGGGGCCCAGCTTCTTCTTGCCGCCCCGGTTTACGGTGTGGCACGCCACGCACTTCTTGGCGACGTTCTTGCCCCGCTCGGGGTCGGCCCGGGCCAGCAGCGCGGCGAGCGGCGATACCGGCTCGGCTTTCTCCACGGCCGCCTCGGGCGTAGCGGCCGCCGCCGCCGGCTCGGCCGTCTCCTCGGCCGTGGTCGGCGCCGCCGGCTTGGGCGTCTCCTCGGTCGTGGCCGGCGATGGCGGCTCGGGCGTCTCCTCGGTTGCGGACGATGCCGTCTCGACCTTTTCCTCGGTTGCGGACGATGCCGTCTCGACCTTTTCCACGGCCGCGGCCGGCGATGCCGGCTCGGCCTTCTCTTCGGTTGCGGCCGGCGATGCCGGCTCGGCTACGCTCGCAGCCGCCGTCACGACCGCGTCCGCGGCCTCCGCCGCCGGCTCGATGGCGGGAACGGGGTAGACCGTTTTCTCCAGCTTCCGTTCAGGGAAGATCACGTCGACGCCGACGTTGATGACCATGAACACCACGCCTGCCATCAGAACGGACAGGATCAGTAGGTTGATTTTCGTCGCCGGCATGCCGGAAAACTCCCAGAGAGCGCTAGGCCGGGCGGAGATTAGCCACTTCACGCTGGGCTGTGCAACGCCTAAACTGCGGTGCCGCGCCCTAGCGCGCTGCGTCTTCCCGGTTTGGCCGAAAGCGACATGGCGACCTCGCACAACCCGGTGGTGCTGATCCCGGCACGGCTCAGCTCGAAGCGGCTGCCGGGCAAGCCGCTGGCCGACATCGCCGGCGAGCCGATGATCGTGCATGTGCTGCGCCGCGCCCGGGACGCGGCGCTCGGTCCGGTGTGGGTCGCCTGCGGCGACGCCGCGATCGCCGAGGCCGTGACCGCGGCCGGCGGCCAGGCGGTGCTGACGAGCCCCGACCACCCGTCGGGCTCGGACCGCATCTTCGAGGCGCTGCAACGCATCGACCCGGACGGCGCCTTCGGCGCGGTGATCAACATCCAGGGCGACCAGCCGGCGCTCGATGCGGCGTTGCCGCGGGCCGCGCTGGCGCTGCTCGAAGATCCGGAGGTCGACATCGCGACGCTGGCCAGCCCGATCGCCGACGAGGCCGAGCGCGACGATCCCAACGTGGTCAAGGCGGTGGTCTCGGCCGCGCCCGGCGCGGGCTCGGGCCGAGCGCTGTACTTCACCCGCGCCGCCGCGCCCGCCGGCCCCGGGCCGCTGTACCACCATATCGGGCTGTATGCGTTCCGGCGCGCGGCGCTCGAGCGCTTCGTCGCGCTTGCCCCGGGCCCGCTCGAGCGGCGCGAGCGGCTCGAGCAATTGCGGGCGCTCGAGGCCGGCATGCGCATCGAGGTGGGCTTCGTTGACACCGCGCCGCTCGCGGTCGATACTCCCGCCGACTTGCGCCGTGCCCGCGAGCTGTTGGGCGCCGGCGCCTGACTTCGCGCCCAACCCGGTCATGAGCGAAGCCGCCGATCCCGCCCGCACCATCGCCTTCCAGGGGCTTCACGGGGCCTACTCGCATCTCGCCTGCGTCGAGGCCTATCCCGAGATGCGGCCGCTGCCGTGCGACTCATTCGAGGAGACGTTCGAGGCGGTCGAGGACGGGCGCGCCGCGTACGCCATGATCCCGATCGAGAACTCGCTCGCCGGCCGGGTCGGCGACATCCACCATCTGATGCCCGATTCGGGCCTGCACATCGTCGCCGAGCACTTCCAGCGCGTGGTGCACCACCTGCTCGCGCCCCCGGGCGCTAAGCTTAAGGGGCTCAAGACGGTGCACTCGCACATCCATGCGCTGTCGCAGTGCCGGCGGCTGATCGCCGACCTCGGCCTCAAGGCCGTGGTCCACGCCGATACCGCCGGCGCGGCGGCCGAGGTGGCGGCGCGCAACGACCCGAGCGAATCAGCGATCGCCGCCGAGCTGGCCGCCGAGATATATGCGCTCGACGTGCTGCGCTCGGGCATCGAGGACGCCGAGCACAACACCACCCGGTTCATGGTCATGGCGAGCGAGCCGATCGACCCCGACCCCGCCTCGGGCCCGGTGATGACCACCTTCGTGTTCCGCGTGCGCAACGTGCCGGCGGCGCTCTATAAGGTGCTCGGCGGCTTCGCCACCAACGGCGTGAACATGGTCAAGCTCGAGAGCTACATGCTCGACGGCACCTTCACCGCGACCCAGTTCTACGCCGACATCGAGGGCCACCCGAGCGAGGAGCGGGTGCGGCTCGCGCTCGAGGAGCTCGGCTTCTTCTCACGCCACGTCTCGGTTCTCGGCGTCTACCCCGCCCACCCGTACCGTTACCAGGGTCCCGGCGGCGCCGACTGAGGCGCGCGCGCCGCCTCCGGTCTACCCGGTGAGCGCAAGCGTGCCGTATGATCGGGAGGCCGGCTGTCGTCGAATGGGGGAATGAACCATGGCGCTCACACTCACCTCTGCCGCGTTCTCCCACCAGGGAGAAATTCTCGGGGCCTAACCAGGCTTGCGGTCGTCGTCACGTTCCGCGCCGGCGCAGGCGGTGCCGCGGCGCCCTCGTGCTGGTGCTGGCGCTGGCGCGCGGCGAAACCGTGCGGCCAGCCTCTCCCCCTGCGCTACCAGCCGATGGCGTCGGGCAGCCAGGTGGCGATCTGCGGGTACTGGAACAAAAACACCAGCGCGATCAGCTGCAACACGATGAAGGGGATCACCCCTTTATAGATGTCCATGGAAGAAACCTCGGGTGGCGCGACGCCTTTCAGGAAAAACAGCGCCCAACCGACGGGTGGCGTCAGGAACGAGGTCTGCAGGTTGATGCCGGCCAGGATGGCGAACCATACGGGATCGACCCCGCCCTTCTGCAGCACCGGCCAGAACAGCGGCAGGACGATGTAGCAAATCTCGATCCATTCCAGGAAGAAACCCAGGAAAAATAGCATCAGCAGCACGAAGATGATATCGGCCTCGACCCCGCCGGGGACCCATTCGAACAGCGATATGATCAACTCCTCGCCGTTCAAGGCGCGGAACGCCAGCGAGAACGCCTGTGCCGCAATCAGGATGAAGAACACCATGGCGCTGATACGAAGCGTGCCGCGCACGGTTTCGATGATGACTTTTATCGATAGCCGCCGCGATAGCCAGGCGATCAGGATCGAGCCGACCCCGCCCATCGAGGCCGCTTCGGTGGGCGCCGCGATGCCAGCGATGATCGAGCCCAGAACGGCGAAGATGAGCGCCATGGGCGGCAGGACGACGACGAAAAGCTTCCACATCAGGACGGATTTGGGCATCTCGGCGCGTTCCTCCGCCGGGATGGCGGGCGCCTTGTGCGGGAACAGGAAACCAACGGCGAGCATGTAGACGGCGAACAACGCCGCCAGCACCAGGCCGGGGATCATTGCCGCCGCGAACAGGGTGCCGAGGCCCATGCCCAGGATATCCGACAGCAGGATCAAAACCAGGGACGGCGGGATGATCTGGCCGAGCGTGCCCGACGCGCAGATCGTTCCGCAGGCAAGCGACTTTGAATACCCCCGGCGCAGGAACACGGGCAACGTGAGCAGGCCCAGTGTCACCACCGTTGCGCCGACGATGCCCGTCGACGCGCCCATCAAGACGCCGACCAAAATGATGGAAAGCCCCATGCCGCCCCGGATCGGCCCCATGGCATGGCCGACGACGTCGAGCAGGTCCTCCGCCACCTTGGAGCGTTCCAACATCACGCCCATGAACACGAACAAGGGGATGGACATCAGAGTCTGGTTCTCCATGACTCCGAAAATGCGCGCGGGCAGCAGGTTAAAGAGCGCAAACTCACCGCCCAGAAAGGCCCAAAGAAAACCCGCGGCGGCCAGCGCAATGGCCACCGGTATGCCGATGAACAGGAACAGGAAGAGCGTCGCCCCCATGAGGATGGGGAAGATCATGCCCCCAAGCCCGGTCAGGTCGCCGAGCGCCCAGATGGCGTCGTTGATAAGCTCGAACATGGCGCCGCCCGGCGCGTCAGGCCTTCAGTCGCCGGCGCCGGAGCGCCGCCCAATCGATCTTCAGCAAATTGCCGAAGGACTGCATGGCCAGGAGGATGAATCCGATGGGGATGAAAGCGCGCAGCAACCAGCGGTGCGGCAGACCCCCCGGGTCGGGCGAGCCCTCGTCCACCGCATAGGCGCGCCCGACGAAATCGGTCGCCAGATCGACGATCAATAGCGAGATGACAATGGTGACGACGGCGGTGAGGATATCGACAAGCTGCTTGGTTCGCTCCCGAAAGCCGTCATAGAAGATGTCCACTCTCACGTGGTCGTTCCAGCGCAGCGCATAACACATTCCGATCAGCGCGATGGGCGACAACATATGCCATTCCAGTTCTTGCAACGACACGGGCCCGATGCGGAACAGGTAGCGGAGGATCACGTTATTGGCGACCAGCAACACTTGGGCGATGCCGACCCAGGCGGCGACCCGGCCGACACCGTCGACGAAAGCGTCGATGCCACCGGAAAGCGTGATCTCCTTGGGCCCCTGGTGCAAAGTT
>JADFMW010000055.1:387-12129 GCA_022563655.1 Pseudomonadota bacterium | reverse complement strand
CACCGCCACACCACGCCGTTCGAGATGTGCGAGATCAAGTACCACGTCAAGCTCCCCATCTTCGTCGCGCGGCAGTGGATCCGCCACCGCACGGCCAACGTCAACGAGTACTCGGCGCGCTACTCGATCCTCGACAACGAGTTCTACGTGCCGGCGCCCGCCGACCTCGCCGCCCAGTCCCAGACCAGCCGCCAGGGCCGCGGCGCGGCGCTCGAGGGCAAGGAGGCGCTGCGCGTGCTCGAGCTGCTGCGCGACGACGCCGAGCGCGCCTACGGCCACTACGTCGAGATGCTCAACGAGGACGAGGCGGGCAACGTCATCGACCCGGACCGCTCGGGCCTCGCGCGCGAGCTCGCGCGCATGAACCTGAGCCTCAACTTCTATACTCAGTGGTACTGGAAGATCGACCTCTTCAACCTGTTGCACTTCCTCGGCCTGCGCGCCGACGACCACTCGCAGTACGAGATCCGCGTCTACGCGCGCGCCATGATGGAGACGGTGAAGCGCTGGGTGCCGCTCACCTTCGAGGCGTTCATGGACTACCAGATGGGCGGCGCCGCGCTCTCGGCCGCCGGCCTCGAGGCGGTCAAGCGCCTGCTCGCCGGCGAAGAGGTGACGCAGGAGACAAGCGGGCTGGCCAAGCGCGAGTGGCGCGAGTTGATGGCCGTGCTCGGGCGCGAGGCCTGAGCGCCGCGCATTTCCTCATCGTGCGCCGCGCGCCGCCATCGCCCCGACCGCGATGATCGGCGCCGGGCCGGCGTCGATGACCCCCTGTATCGTGTTCGCGCTCAGCCCGTTCCGCCCTCGGTCTCGGCGGCGATCCAGTCGAGGAAGTCGCGGTTGCCGCCCTCGATCGGCAGGGCGACGACGCACGGGTACTCGTAGCTGTGCAGCTCCTTGACCCGAGCGACGAGGGCGTCGACCAGGGTCCTGCGCGACTTGGCGATCATCACCACCTCGCGGTCGTCCCGCACCTCGCCCTGCCAGCGGTAGAACGAGCGCATGCCGGGAATGATGTTGACGCAGGCCGCGAGCCGCGCCTCGACCAGCGCGCGGCCGATGCGCGCCGCCTCGTCTTCATCGGCCGCGGTCATGTAAATCATGCACGGCATCATCGTCCTCCTTTCCGGCGCGCGCCCGCTTGCGCGGCCGATGCGCCTTGTGCCTTGCGCCTTGCGCCGCGCGCCGCGCGCCGCCGAGCGGAGTGTAGCAGTCGGGCGCGGCGGCGGTGAAGCCGAGTCTTGCCCGAGGGCGCGTCCGGCCCAGGTTCGATAGCGGCGCGGCGCGGCCGCAAACCCGGAACAATCTTCGCGTGCGGTCGCACGTTTGCCGCGATACCTTGGCGGTCCAGACGAGACTGCCCGAGCGCCGAAAGAGGGGGGAACCATGCCCAGCGAACGCGTCGAGTTCACCGGATCGCAGGGCGACGCGCTGGCGGCGCGGCTCGACCGCCCGCTCGCCGCGCCGCGCGCCTACGCCTTGTTTGCCCATTGCTTCACATGCTCGAAGGACATTTTCGCCGCCTCGCGCATCGCCCGCGCGCTGGCCGCGTACGGCGTCGCCGTGCTCAGGTTCGACTTCACCGGGCTCGGCAGCAGCCAGGGCGAGTTCGCCAACACCAACTTCTCGTCCAACGTCGAGGACCTGGTCCGGGCCGCCGACTATCTGCGCCAGCACGAACGGGCGCCGGCGATCCTGATCGGCCACAGCCTCGGCGGCGCCGCGGTCCTGGCGGCGGCGTCGCGGGTGCCCGAGGCGGTGGCGGTGGCGACGATCGGCGCGCCGGCCGACCCGGCCCACGTGAGCCGCCTGTTGGCCGCTCAGAAGGCCGAGATCGAGAGCGAGGGCGAGGCCGAGGTCGTGCTCGGCGGGCGCACCTTCCGCATCCGCAAGCAGTTCCTCGACGACCTCGCCGGGCACAAGCTCGACGCCGCGATCGGCGCCATGAACAAGGCGCTCCTGGTGCTGCACTCGCCGATCGACGAGACCGTCGCCATCGATGACGCCGCCCGCATCTTCACCGCCGCCAAGCACCCGAAAAGCTTCGTCTCGCTCGATAGCGCGGACCACCTCTTGACGCGCCACGCCGACGCCGAGTACGTCGCCGAGGTGCTGGCCGGCTGGGTCGGCCGCTACCTGCCGGCGGCCGAGGCCGAGGCGCCGCCCGCGGCCGACCAGGGCGAGGTGGTGGTGAGCGAGACCGGCGAGAGCCGCTTCGCGCAGGCCATCGTCGCCGGTCCGCACCGCCTCGCGGCCGACGAGCCGGCGAGCGTGGGCGGCGCCGATACCGGCCCGACGCCGTACGGGCTATTGCTGGCCGCGCTTGGCGCCTGCACGACGATGACGCTGCGCCTGTACGCCGAGCGCAAGAAGCTGCCGCTGGAGAAGGTGTCGGTGCGCTTGCGTCACGAGAAGATTCACGCCCGCGACTGCGAAAACTGTGAGACCCAAGAGGGCAAGATCGACCGCATCGAGCGCGAGATCGTGCTCGAAGGCCCGCTCGATGGGGCGCAACGCCAGAGGCTGCTCGAGATCGCCGAGAAGTGCCCCGTTCACCGCACGCTACACTCGGAGGTGCTGATCGAAAGCCGCCTCACCGACCAACTCTGACGCCCCCGACCGGGGGCCGGCCCGACCCCGGACTTTGTGACCCCGGAGTTCAGTCGTCGGTGGGGCCGAATTGGATGGTGTCCGACCAGCGGCGCTCGAGCTTGCGCAGCGCGCCGCACGCGCGATCGAGCTCTTCGGCGGCGCCCGGGATCTCGGTTAGCGCGCCGGCGTGGACCTCTTGCAGCTCGCGCACCTTTGCGCGCAGCTCGATCGCCTTGGGCGACAGCCGGATGCGCACCGAGCGGCGGTCGCGCGGCGAGCGCTCGTGCTCGAGATAACCGCTCTCGACCAGCTTCTTGATGTTGTACGACGCATTCGAGCCGAGGTAATAGCCGCGCCTGACGAGGTCGCGGACGGTGATCTCGTCGCTGTCGATGTTCGACAGAATCAGGCTCTGGACGGGGTTGATGTCCTCGACGCCGAGATGGTCGAGCTCGGCCTTCAGCACGTCGAGAAAGCGCCGGTGGAGGCGCTCGATCAGACGCGTCAGATCGAAGTAAACCTGGGTCACGACCGCTCCGCGTAAAACGCTGAACCCTCATCGGCGCGCGGCCGGGCCGCGCCGCCGCCGCGAGTGTACCCGAGCCACGCATGGGGGCCAAGTGTAAAGCTTTAGTTCAAAGTCGCGCTCGGAACGGCGGCGCGGCGGTGTGGCGGATCGGCGCGTTGTCGACCGCCCGCCGCCATCATGGCGTCCGGCGCATGGACAAGCCTATCGCCGCACGAGCCACGGCGAGGGGAGACCGCCGTGCGCGGCCGCGGCGCCGCCAAGCCCCGCCGCGAACGCGGCTTTGCACCCGTCAAAATAGTTAACAGAAGTATGAATGGTTAACCAAGGAATGGTTAATGTAGAACCGTTAACACAGTGTAAACTTTCTAGTTGATTTCGCGTGTTTTTATGTTATAATCCGATCCATTGAATAAACGAGAAAGGGTAACGGCGAATTGGTTCCGCCGAATAATGCCCGGATATTAACCTTCCGACGCCCAATTGTCGCCGGAAAAGTTAACAAAAAACGGCGCCTTCGAGGGGAATGGCGTCTCGGTGGGAGGACGGAAAGTGTTGGAGTCGGCAGAGCGGCATGGGCCGCTCGAGCTTGAGAGTATCACCAAGCTTCAGAATTCCGGTGCAGACTCGGGGACATTAGAGAGCGCGCGCCGGCCGGCGATCCAACGAGATCGCCGGCCGGGCCGCCGCGGCGACGGCGCGAACCCGCAAGACGCCGGCCTCCGCCGCGGCCCGGTCCGTGGGCCTCGGAAACCCGATTCCAACCCCCCCTGCGGTCGCGGCGAGACGGCGCGCGCGGCGCCCGTTCACACCAAGACGGCGTTGACGAGGCGGGCGTTCCTCAAGGGCGGCTCGCTGCTCACGGCATCGGGCATCCTGTTCCTCGCGACGCCGCAAAACCTGCTCGCGGCCGAGCCGGGATACAACCGCTACAACAATGTGCAGGGCGATTTCGCGGCGCATATCAGGGAAATCGAAAATGGCGGGCGCAACGTCGCCGGCAGCGATTATGCCTTCCTGCATGGCATCCCGGTGACCTCTCCGGTCGCGGGGAAGGTCCGCTACGTGCAGGATTTCAAATACGGCACCGCCGCAAAGGGCGTCGTCATCGAATACGGCATCGTCGACATCCAGATCTCGCATCTCGAGCGGCTGCTCGTCGGCCGCGGCGATGCCCTCGATCGCAACACGTGCATCGGCACCCAGGGCAAGAACACGGCCACGGGGGGCAAGGCCGCGGTCAGCCATCTGCACATGTCGGTGTACGGTTGTGGGGCCTTTTACGACTATCGCCAAACGCTGCGGGTCGGCGGCCGCTCCCGCGCCTACTTCCTTCTCAACCCCGACCGCCTGACCGCCCGCCGCGGCCCAAGGCTCATTCTGACCGACAGTCCGTGGGACGGAGAGACGGATTACGATACCCCTTACCTCGCCTATGTCGATGCCCATGTCCGCGCCGGCCTCGCGCGGGTGGCGAGAAACTATCCCAACCAGCCGCTGGCCCGCTCTATCGGGCGCTGGCTGAGAAGCCGGTCATTGGCCGAGACGCTCAGGCGCGCGTGGGACGGACACCAACGGGATCGGCAGCCCGGAAGCGCGCTGGCGCGGGAGATCGAGAGCGTATTCGAACACGTCAAGACCGCCGGCGGGCTGCTCAAGCTCACGTCGCCCTACATCGATCATACCAATGCGCAAACCATTCTGCGCGTCGCCGACGCCAACCCCGAGCCCGCGCGCAGCTTGATCCTCGACCCCAGGTTCTACGGCCGCTACCTGCCGCGCCGCGCCGCCGGCTCGCCCGCCGGCAGCCCGCCCGCGTAGGCCCGCCGACCACCCTTACCCGAATTCGATACGATCCCGCGCCGCGTGGGCTCGCCGCGTGGGCTCGCCGCAGGCGCGTCGCCGCCGCGGCGCATCGGCGCTATAGTGGCCGTCTCTCCCGTCGGCCGACCGCATCGGCGGCGCCGCGGACGTAAGGGATGAGGCATGACCGGGATGACTGCGCCGACGCCCGATCAGAGCGCCCGGCTGCGCCATGACGGCGCCGTCGGCGAGATCTTCGCGATCCAGGCGCGCAACCTCGCGCTTACCACCGTGACGGTCGGAATCTACCGCTTCTGGGCGCGCACCCGCATCCGCCGCTACCTTTGGAACCACATGTCTTTCGAGGGCGACGCGCTGGAGTACACCGGCGCCGGGCGCGAGCTGTTCCTCGGGTTCGTCATCGTGGCGCTCGTTCTCGCCTTCGCCAGCGGGGCGTACCGAGTGATCGATGTGATCGTCCTGGCGACCTTCCCCGTGCTGGCGCTGGTGCTCAACGTCGTGCTCGTCGCGGGCTTTTTCCTGTTGACCGGCGTGGCGCTCTATCGCGCCCGCCGCTACCGCCTCAGCCGCACGTTGTGGCGCGGCATCCGCGGCGCCCAGACCGGATCGGCGGTGCTCTACGGCCTGAAGTATCTTGGCTACTGGGCGCTCAACGTCCTGTCCGCCGGGTGGACGTACCCCTGGATGCGGATGCGCCTGATGCACCAGATGATGAACAACACGTGGTTCGGCGACCGGCGCTTCCACTTCGATAGTCGTTCGGGGCCGCTTTACGATCGCTTCGCCGCCGTCTGGGCGGTCGTGTTCCTGGCGCTGGTCGTCTCGGCATCCACGGCTTATTTGGCGATATTTACGACGGGCTTCGAAGTTACGGAATTAGAGAAAATAGCGCCTTCATTAATTCTGATCATGTTGCTTCCGGTACTCTTTACCATACTTTCCATTATCCTCGGCATGACCTGGTACAAGGCGCGCGAGTACGCCTACATCGCTTCGTCCGCTCGATACGAGGGCCTGACCTTCCGGCTCGACACCACGTTCGGCAGCTTCCTGTGGCTGGTGGTGGGAAATTATCTCATTAGGGCGCTCAGCCTGGGCTTGGGGGCGCCGTTCGCGCAGATGCGCACCTTCCGCTACGTTTGCGATCGTCTCTCGATCAGCGGCGAAGCCGATTTCGAGGCGATCCGGCAAAGCAGCGAGGCCCGGCCCGGTCTCGGCGAAGGGCTCGAGGCGGCGTTCGACCTCGGAGATTTCTGATTGGAACTCACCTACCCCGGCCATTTCAGCGACGGGCGCTCGGCCGCTAGGCGCGGGGTTCGGGTCCGCCTGGCCGAGACGGCGCTGGTGCTGTCCCGCGACGACGGCACGGCCGTCGCCACCTGGCCGTATGGTGAGTTGAGGCTCGTCGATGAGCTGCGCCGCGGCCGGCCGGTCCGCCTGTCCAGCGCCTCGGACCCGGACGCCCGGTTGAGCGTCGCCGACGACGCGTTTCGCGCCCCCCTGCTCGCCGCCGTGCCGGAGTTGCGACGGCGCGGCCCGCTCGGCCCCATACCCTGGCTGCGCGGCGCCGTGTGGGGGGTCGGCATCGCCGCCCTCGTCGCCGCGCTGGTCGTCGCGCTGCCGCGCCTCGCCGGGCCGGTGGCGGCGCTGGTGCCGGTCGAGTGGGAAGCCGCGCTGGGCGAGCAAGTCGCCGACCGGCTGCTGGCGAATGTAAACGTTTGCACCTCCGCCGCCGGAACCGAGGCGTTGCAGCGGCTCGTCGACCGTCTGGCGGCGACTCGCGACGCGCCCTACATCTTCTCGGTGCGTGTCGCCGACGTCGACAAGGTGAATGCGTTCGCCGCGCCGGGGGGTTACGTCGTCATGTTCCGGGGCTTGCTCGAATTCGCCGAATCGCCCGACGAGGTGGCCGGGGTGCTCGCCCACGAGATGGCCCACGTCGTCGAGCGCCACGCCACCGAGGCGATCATCCGCTCCGCGGGTCTGTCGCTGCTGTTCGAGGTGCTGACCGGCGGCGCCTCGGGGCTCGCGGGGCTTGGCGCCGAGGCGGGAGAGCTGTTGCTCACGCTTTCGTACAGCCGGCGCGCCGAGGCCGAGGCCGACGCGGTCGCCGTGGTCATGCTCGAGGCGGCGGGCATCCGTGGCGCCGGGCTCGGCACCTTCCTGGCGCGCCTCGACCGCGGGGGGCGCGATGTGCCCGAGGGCCTGGCCTTTCTCTCCAGCCATCCGCCGAGCCGCGCCCGCGCCGAGGCGGTGTCGGCGGCCACCGGCGCCGGGCGGCCGGCGATGCCGGCGGCCGACTGGCGGGCGCTGAAGTTGATCTGCGAGTAACGATCTGCGAATAAACTGCGGCCGAGGAGCGGCAAGATGACAGAAACCGGCACCGATTATAGCGCGGGCGCGGCGTTCATCGACGGCGCCTACGTTCCCGTCGGCGAGGCCAAGATCCCGATCCTCGACTGGGGCTTCCTCAAGACCGACGCGACCTACGACGTGGTCCACGTGTGGAAGGGCAGCTTCTTCCGCCTCGACGACCACCTCGACCGCTTCGAGCGCTCGGTGGCGGGCCTGCGCATGTCGCTGCCCCACAGCCGGGACGAGGTCGTCGACATCCTCATGGAGTGCGTGCGCCGCGCCGGCCTCAGGGACGCCTACGTCCAGATGCTGTGCACCCGCGGGGTGCCGCCGCCGGGCGTGCGCGATCCGCGCACCTGCCAAAACCGCTTCGCCGTCTTCGCCATTCCCTTCGGGTGGATCGCCAACGCCGAGCAGCGCCGGCGCGGCCTCCACATGATCCTCAGCTCGGTGCCGCGCATCGCGCCCGAATCGGTCAACCCGACGATCAAGAACTACCACTGGGGCGACTTCGTGCGTGCGCTCTTCGCCGCCTACGACAAGGGCGCCGAGACGACCGTGCTGGTCGACGGCCGCGGCAACCTCACCGAAGGGCCGGGGTTCAACATCTTCGTGATCCGCGACGCCAAGGTCTCGACGCCGGCGCGCGGCGTGCTCGAGGGCATCACCCGGCGCACCGTCCTCGAGCTGTGCCGGGAGATCGGCGTCGAGGCCGAGCTGGGCACGGTGCCGGCCGAGGCGTTGCACGAGGCCGACGAGGTGTTCATCACGAGCACCGCGGGCGGCGTCATGCCGGTGACCCGCGTCGACGACCGCATCCTCGGCAACGGCGCGCCGGGTCCGATCACGACCCGCATCCACGATCTCTACTGGTCGAAGAAGGAGGCCGGCTGGTACGCGACGCCGGTCGACTACGCGGCGCGTGGCGGGACGCCGGATCGCCGCCAAGGCTAAACACGAGGGGACGCGAACATGGAGAAGAAGCTTTACCAGCCGCTCGGGGCGAACGAGATGCCGCGCTTCGGCGGCCCGGCAACGATGATGCGCCTGCCGGCGCGCGACAGCGCCCAGGGCCTCGACGCCTGCTTCGTCGGCGTGCCGTTCGACATCGGCACCTCGAATCGCGCCGGCGCGCGCCATGGCCCGCGCCAGATCCGCGCCGAATCGTGCCTCGTGCGCCCCTACAACCTGGCGACGGGGGCGGCGCCGTTCGACAGCCTGTCGGTCGCCGACATCGGCGACGTGGCGATCAACACCTTCAATCTAAGCGAGAGCATGACGATCATCGAGCGCGACTACGACGAGATCGCGGCAGCGGGTTGCCGGCCGCTGACGCTGGGCGGCGACCACACCATCGTGCTGCCGATCCTGCGCGCGCTGTGCAAGAAGCACGGCCCTCTCGGACTCGTCCACGTCGACGCCCACGCCGACACCAACGACACCATGTTCGGCGAGAAGATCACCCACGGCACGCCGTTCCGCCGCGCCGTCGAGGAGAACCTGATCGAGGGCCGGCGCGTGGTGCAGATCGGTCTGCGCGCCACCGGGTATTCGGCCGAGGACCTGGCCTGGCCGCGTTCGCAAGGCTTCCTCGTCGTCGAGGCCGAGGACTGCTGGCACCGCTCGCTCGCGCCGCTGATGGAGGGGGTGCGCCATCGCTTGGGCGAGGGGCCGGTCTATATCAGCTTCGACATCGACGGCCTCGACCCGGCCTTCGCGCCGGGCACGGGTACGCCCGAGATCGGCGGGCTGACGTCGAGCCAGGGGCTCGAGATCATCCGCGGCTGCCGCGAACTCGACATCGTCGGCGGCGACCTCGTCGAGGTCTCGCCGCCCTACGACCCCTCGGGCAACACGGCGCTGACCGGCGCCAACCTGTTGTTCGAGATGCTGTGCGCCCTGCCCGGCGTCGCCTATCGGGCCTGACGGCGGCAAAACCGCTTACTGGAGCGGCCAGCCGCCGTGCGAGTCGATGGCAGCGTCGATCTCTCCCATCAGGCGTATGGTTTCGGAGAGCGCAGAAACAATACGTTGATAGTGCTGGATGTCGTCGTAACCTAACTCCCGTCCTTTGCGGTCCTTTAGCCACTTGTCACAGATTTGATAGCCGCCGACCTGAAATGCCCAGACCTCAGGCGGTACGCCTTCGAAATATTGCTCTTTGTTGATCCAGACCCGGCCAGGCGTTTTTCCTTCCGGAGCAGTGTAAGCAACCATCTCGACGACATTGCTTCCATGCACTTCATAGCGTGTCATAGCTGGGCCACAGCGCTGCATCAGATGCAGGCCTACCAACTCTCTGCCCAGGTCGCAGAGTTGCCGAAATAATTCCCGGTTAGAAGTGAACGACACACGTGGAAAGCCGAACTTGAGGAAATCGGCGTAGCGCTTCCGGTAAGCTGGAGCATATAGTAATGCATAAACATAATCGAACACATCTTCAGGTCCGAAATTCTGGTCACGGTCACCCATGCCATCTGAGACAAACTCCATTCCTAGACGAACGGAGAGTACCTTAATGACTTTTAGCGCCAGATTGGGATTGCGACATAGCATGCCGTCTGATTTACTGCCATTAAAGAGATCGCTATGTTTATTTTTAGAGATAATATAAAGTGGAAATAGATAGTTAACTTCCTTATTTGAAACCGAATGGTGTTGAATCATCTCGGATGTACAGAAGGCATGCTCCCAACCACGTACAATATCTATCTTGCGGACCGTACTCAATCCCAAATTAGAACCAAGTCTCATGCACTCCATCATCTGCCGCTGAGGTTGCCCGATAAAGCCGCGCGATTGACCAGTATAATAGGTATAACGAAAATCAAAAGGACGATAAAGTATTTTACATATGTGCGATTTGGATGGGCCAGAAGACTTCAGATCGTTCTGTGCAAGTTCGACCTTCCAATCTCTAGCATCTTTGCCTAATTTATATTTTTCTCTCGCCGTTTCTACAGGCAACGTAGCAAAATCCGACACTGTTTGCCATAATTTGTCTTCGTCAATATGCACGGAAAGGTGATCCCGAGCAGTAACAATAGCAACACTGTTCGCCGGCATAATTTCTTTGATTGTCCACCCATTATCGTATTCCTCACGCAAGTCCCTACTCTGAGGAATATAAAGAAAATACGGGGACCGACAATCTATGTCTGTCCAAGTAGTAGTAGCAACGACATTTTCATTTAGCCAGTAATACTTTCCTCCGGAAAGCGATTTCTTTTCATGGTCTTTGCTTTCATATGTTTCACGCGCGCCCCACACGTGGGCATGGCGGACAGTGGCTGGTTTTTTCTTTTCCCCGCGTCGCTTTACGAAAACGCCGATACAGACGCCCTGTTGGATGTCAAACACATTCTCGTCCTTCGAACCATCGGGGCTGAGTTCCTTCTTCTTGACGTTTCCGTGCAGATCGAGGATATAGATATCGTCGAAGGTATCAGCAAGGGATTGGCGCATCCCACGGAAAGTTGGGTTATCGAGATAACCGTGGTTGGAGATGAAGGCAAGAATGCCGTAACCCGTGCGTTCGATCCGCCACTGGGCAAACCGGAAGAACTTTACGTAGTCATCATGAAGCCATTTAACTTGAGTCTCGCCGAGCGGCTTGCCGTCCACCTCAAAATAATTGGCGGTTTTCTGGTTTGTGAGCAAATCCTTGCCTCGAAGCAGCCCCTTGATCCACTTGCCTTTATTCGCAGAATGACCGGCATAGGGCGGATTGCCGAGAATCACCATTACCGGGCGATCCTGTTTGACCTGCCCTGCTTCGTGCGCCTCACGGGCTAGCGCCTGCGCGAACAGCGGCAAGTCATGAACCTCATGCGCTTCCTCAAGCGTGTTGGTGAGGTACACACGTAAGCGCTCGTTTGCCTTGAAGTCGTACCCAGTATCGGCAAGCTGAAGCCCCAGTTTCATGTGGCAAACCGCGTAGGGCGCCATCAGAAGCTCGAAGCCAAACAAGCGCGGCAGCAGATAGCGCGAGACATAGCCTGACCACGCTCCGCCCTGGCCCTTCGCCAGCTCGTGATCGTGGATATGATCGATCACCGTGTAGAGGAAGGTACCAGTGCCCACCGCGGGATCGAGGATAATGACCTTCGGCGTTTCGACCTCCATTTCACCGTCGGCCGCTGGTACACGCACGGTCGAGATATCGGCGAGTCCGTCGGCCAGGTCGAAATCGGATTTGAGGATGTGATCGATGCTGCGGACGATGTAGGAAACCACGGGCTCGGGCGTGTAATAAACGCCGCGCACCTTCCGCAAGACGGGATCGTATTCGGCCAGGAAGGACTCTACGATCGTCAGGGTTTCGACGATCTTCTCCACCGACCGTTGAAACTTTATGTCGGCGTCGTCTAGGGCATCGCGGAGGGGCCAAGTCTTCTCCAGGGGGTTATCGCGCCACCTAGGGTCTGCGACAGCGAATCTGGCTA
>JADFMW010000055.1:0-377 GCA_022563655.1 Pseudomonadota bacterium | reverse complement strand
AATAAACGCCGCGCACCTTCCGCAAGACGGGATCGTATTCGGCCAGGACGGTTTCGTAAAAGTGAACGACCGGGTCCTCCTGCCGGGTGCGTCTACCGAAATCTTTCAGAATTGCCACGATGTCAGCGCGATCGAGTAGGTAGGCCAGGTCGTCAACCGGCCAAGTAACGCGTTCGTCCAAGTCAGGGCCCGCAATATGCCCAAACATTTCACGCAGGAACGGGTTGGTCTTGGGCAGCTCCCACGTCGCCCGCTCGCGCGTGAAGGGGTCAGGACCTTGGTGGTTACAACGCGCAGCGAAAAGCCCGTAACATATCGTTTGCGCGTACATGTCAGCGAACTGATCCTCGGTCAGGTCAGCGATCAGAACCTTCCGA